>JAAELY010000161.1 GCA_024226335.1 bacterium | reverse complement strand
CGACTGTCGCGCGTCCGCCGTTGTCTGTTTTGAATGAGACGGCGGCCACCGAGATGTACCCTCTTGCCCCGCCCGTCGCTCTGCCGCTGTTACCACCGAATGTCGCGCGTCCGCCGATGTCTGTGACGTCGCCGAACTCTGCACGGGATCCGCCGCGGCCTGTCCTACTGACGCCGCCCTCGACGGCGTCCCGTGTCCCGACGGCGATGTGTGCAACGGGGAGGAGATGTGTCAGGTCGGCACGTGCGTAAACATGACACCTCTCGATTGCGATGATCAGGACGCCTGCACTGCGGACAGCTGCGATGAGATTCTCGGCTGCTCGAACGATCCGATCGAGCAATGCCCCGCAACGATTCCGATCCTGCCGGCCAGGAGCCGGGCTCCCATCGCAATACTCGTACTGGCGATTGGACTTCTATCGCTGGTACAGCGCCGGAGAAGCCGCTCGCGAAGACGGGACGTCGGCAGGCTCTTCTAGCGCTGGCAGGCTGCGCAAGAACTCGCCTCGGTTGCGACGCGGCGTCTTTCGTCCGCGTTCCGGGGTTCTTCTGCAAACTGCTAGAGCAACTGATTCGCGAGGTCCTCCAGAACAGGGCGTATGGCCTCAATGTCTTGCGCGAGCCCCGGTACGATCAACTGATCCACACCGAGATCGCGATAGCGGGAACGCTTGTCCGAATCACAGCCTTTGAGATAGGGAGACACAGCGATCTCGAGATCACTTCGAACGCGATTGCTCTTCGCCAATAACTCGTCGAGGCGGGCAAGCAAGGGTGGCAGATCTTCGGGATCGCGGCCGAGTCCGTACCAGCCCTGTCCGAGTTCGGCGACGCGCCTTAACGCGGCGTCGCTCTCTCCCCCGAAGTAGATCGGTGGGTGTGGGCGTTGAACGGGCTTCGGGTACATCCGGCAGGGAGCCAGTTGATAATGCTCGCCGCGATACTCTGAAACTTCATCGCACCAGAGCCGCTTGATCACTTCGAGATAGGATCGGCAGCGCGCGCCGCGAGCCGAGAATTCCATCGACACGGCGGCGAACTCCTCTCGCTGCCAGCCCACACCCACGCCGAAATCCAAACGGCCGCCCGAGAGCCAGTCGATGGCGGCGGATTCCTTGGCTGTGTAGACGGGATTGCGCTGGGGAACGAGACAGATTCCGGTGCCAAGACGTATTCGCTTGGTGACCGCGGCCATGAAACTCAGAGCCGTAAAGGTCTCGAGAAAACCGTTGTCTCCACCAGCCGGCATACGTCCGTCCGCCGAATAGGGATAGTTGGGCTCGTACTCGTCGAATAACACGACGTGCTCGGCGAGCCAAAGAGAATGGAAGCCGCACTCCTCGGCCACGGTTGCATACGTGGTCAGATACTCAGGTGTCGCATTCGGGCTGATCAGAGGGGCCAGCAATCCAAGCTTCATGTCTTTCCTCTCTCCGTTCCGGATCTCACGCGCGGGTTCCCGGGATTCTATCCAGACTTCGATGGAACCCCAAAGTGAAAAGTGTCGCTTTTCACTTCAAATTCCAGAGAACACGCGATAGGCTACCGCGGCGAGCTCGGAGGACGCCGAAACGATGACCGAATTGCTGAAAATGAAGGAACTGGTGGCCCGGACGGGAGTCGAAAAGTCCACCATTCAGTACTACTTACGAGAGGGGTTGCTCCCCGAACCCAGCGCCCGTCCGCATCGCAACATGGCCTACTACAGCACGGATCTAGTCGACCGGATCGGGCTGATCAAGCAATTGCAGACCCAGCGAAATCTCCCCCTGGCGCAGATCAAGACACTGCTCGAGAGCCACCAGAACCTGGCGAGTCTGCGGGAGTGGATGGACAGCCAACCCTCGAGTCCCGAGCCGGTCACCGAACCGATGGGGCGAACGGCCCTGCTTCGGGAGACCGGACTCAGCGGGAGTCAGCTCGATCAACTCGAAGAAATGTGCTTCCTGCGACCGGCCCGCAGAGCTCGCAAAATCGAATACAGCCCGAACGACGTCACCGTGGTACGAGCGGTCGCAGCCATGCGAAAAGCCGGCCTGAATGAAGACGCGGGGTTCGAGATCGACAATCTTCTGCTCTACATGGATACGATGCGCTCGCTGGTTTTCGATGAGCTAGCGCTGTTCAGTCGCGTGCTCGGAAAACTCCCGCGTGAAGAGATACTCTCGCTAGCGGAGTCCGGCATGGCGGGAACGAACTCGCTGCTGTTCGCGTTGCGCCGTCGACTCTTCATGGACCTGGTAGACGACTCCGACGAACTGAAGCGGATTTCTTCGCTGCAAGAGTAATATCTCAGGAGGGTGCATGCGCGCAGCGGTGTTTCGCGAAACGGGAAAGAGACTCGAGATCGTCGACCTCGACCTGGAAGATCCACGAGCAGGTGAAGTCAAGATCGATGTTGCTGCGAGCGGAATCTGTCGCAGTGATCTCTCCGTAACGACTGGAACGCTGCGATCCCCACTCCCCGTCGTGCTAGGACACGAGGCAGCTGGCGTCGTGACGCAGTTAGGCGAAGGTGTCGAGAATCTCGCGCTCGGGGATCACGTCGTCGTCGCGCTGACGCCGGCGTGCGGTAATTGCCTGTTCTGCAATGAAGGCGCGCCGAACCGCTGCATCAAGATGGTTCCGGGAATGATCGGCTCGACGATGCTCGACGGCACGACCCGCCTGCGACAGGGTAGTGAAGTCGTATACCAGCTCTGCGGCGTCGCTTCGTTTGCAGAACAAGCCGTGGTCTGCGCGCAATCGTGCGTTCGCATCGCCCATGAGGTCGCGCTCAGTCGCGCCTGTCTACTGGGTTGTGGGGTATTGACCGGAGCTGGGGCGGTCTTCAATACGACAGATATCCGGGAAGGAGCCGGAGTCGTTGTGATCGGCTGTGGTGGCGTCGGACTCGCCGCGATCCAGGCCGCACGCATCGTCGGCGCCTCCCCCATCATCGCAATCGACATCGATCCGGCGAAGCTCGCCCTGGCAGAGCAACTCGGCGCAACTCACTCACTCGACGGTCGCGAGGACGTGAAGAAGGCGATCCGCAAGCTCACCGGCCTGGGAGCCCACGTGAGTATCGAGGCGATCGGAACTTCGGCGACCATCGAAACCGCCTGGGAAGTCCTGCGACCGGGCGGGCTCGCGCTGGTCATCGGGATGCCTCCGGGCAAGGAGAAGATTCCCATCCGAGCGGGCGGGTTGTTCGTCGAACGACGCCTGGCCGGAAGTGTCTACGGCGGCGCGAACCCGCACGTGGATATTCCGCGCCTGCTCGAGTACGTGGAACGCGGCGAGTTTCACCTCGATCCACTCGTGAGCGAAGAACTTCCGCTCGATGATGCAGCGGACGCCCTCGAGGCGCTCGCCGCGGGCGAAGGTGCCCGACACGTCATCGTCAACGCTCGGTGAGCGTCTAGTAGAAAGCCCCAACCAAAGGAGCTCGGCATGAAATTCGGAATGTTGCACCTCTTCGAGAGTCCCTCGGGTCGTAGCGAACAACAAATGATTCGCGAGCAGCACGCATTGATGGAAGCGGCCGAGGAGTACGGCTTCGACTCGCTTTGGCCCGCCGAGCATCACTTCACCGAGTACGGAGTGTGCGGATCTCCCGCGATCAACCTCGCGGCCATCGCATGCACGACCAGCAAGATCCGACTCGGCACCGGGGTGGTCGTCCTCCCCTTTCACCACCCCGTCCGCGTCGCGGAAGATTTCGCAATGCTGGACCAGCTTTCCGGAGGTCGGGTCGAACTCGGCGTGGGTCGAGGCTATCAACCGATCGAATTCGAGGGATTCGGTGTCGACCAGACCCGAAGCCGCGAGATCTTCGATGAGTCGATCGAGATCATCCGCCGCTGTTGGACCGAGGACAAGCTGAATTTCAAGGGCAAGCACTACGAGTTCAAAGACCTCGACGTTCGACCTCGCCCGTTGCAGAAACCTCATCCTCCGATCTGGATGGCGGCGCTCTCCGAAGAGACGTTCGAAAAGGCGGGCAAGCTGGGCTTCAACCTGCTGCTATCACCGCTCTTCGGCGGATCTCTCGAAGGTGCGGGAGACCGCATCAAGCGCTATCGCGACACGCTCGCAGACAACGGCTTCGACCCGGCGACGCGTGAGGTCGGTGCGCTGGTGATGAGTTATACGGGCAAGACCCAGGAACAAGCCCAGAAGGAATTCGCCGACCCGGTCATCTGGTACTTCCGAACCTTCGGGAAGTTCGTCGCTCCGAAACTCGGCCAGCCTCCGATCGAAGGTTACGAGTGGTATACCGATATTCGCGACCTCGCGAGTGTCGTCGAATGGGACACGCTGCTCTCTCACGGAGCCGTGATCTGCGGCGAGTCGGATTTCGTGTCGGAGAAACTTCACGAGTTACAGGAAATCACGGGAATCGATCATCTACTCGGCTGGACCCGCCTCGGCGGCCTTTCGGATGAGCTGGTCACTGCCCACATGGAACGCATGCGCGATCACATCATGCCCAATCTGCGATGATCGACTTCGCACCAGGAGATGAGCTCGAACTGATTCGCGCCACTGCGCGCGAGTTTGCAGCAGATCATCTGCGACCTGGGCTGCGCCAGCACGAAAAGGCTCGGGGAATTTCGCCGGACGTCCAGCGAGCGTTTGCAGAAATCGGTTTCGCGAGCCTCGAGTGGCCCGAAGAACTGGGAGGCAATGGTCTCGGGGCCCTTGCGCGAGCCTTCGTCCTGGAAGAACTATCGGCGGGGGATCCAGGAGCTGCGTTGGCCCTCGACCCACTGGGCCCAGCTCTCTACCCACTGCTCGAACTCTCAAAATCCGATGTAACCGGCGAACTCGGCCAGCCTCTTCTCGACACACCGGGCAGTCGGGCGTTGCTGGTCTGGAACGGCGAAGGGCGGAGGTCGAAGCTGGTCAACGATCGCGGGGTGGTGAGCGGGACTGTACCGTGGGTTCCCGCGGACCGGGTCGACCTGCTGGTGGTTCTCGACGAAGACGGCGCGTTCGCAGTTTCCGAAGGAATCGATTTGAAGTCCGTGCGCGGTTCGGGCCTGCGAGCCGCCGGAGCGAGCGAACTCAGCTTGATCGATGCACCGATCCGCGCGAGTTTCAGCGATCGCAGCGCGGCCGCGCGCGCACTCGCACGAGCGCGTCTGTACAAGGCGGCCATGCTCGTGGGTGTCATGCGCGAGGCGGCGGAGTTTTCTCGTCAGTACGCCGTCGATCGCGTAGCCTTTGGAAAGCCCATCGCCCATCATCAAGCCCTGGCTTTTCTGATCACGGATATGGCGACGGCTGTAGATTCGACGCGCCTTCTACTACACGACGCGTGCTGGCGAATCGAAGCGCGCGAACCCGCGGACGAAGCTTGCGCGACGACTTACGTGGAGGCCATCGAGCAGTCGATGTTCGTGACGCCCAATGGAGTGCAGATACTCGGCGGGCACGGTTTCATGCAGGACTATCCGGTCGAAAAGTTCATGCGCGATGCCCGAGCCCTGGGTCTTTTCTGGGGCGGCATCGATAGCGCTCGGGAAGATGCTGGGAATGAACTCATCGGCATCGACGGACCGGTGCCGCTTTCCGTGGAGGCCCAGCTGTGAATCTCTCGATCGATGAGGCCACCCAGAAGCGTCTGTCTGGAATCCGCGCGATCGGCGAAAGCCAGATCCGACCCATCGGCCTCGATGCCGACCGACTCGGACGCCCCACTCCACCGGATCACGAGTTCTTCGGCTTGCTGCTCAAGGTTGGCCTCGGTCGCTCACGCTGGGCTGGAGAAAATGCGGAGCCCTCCGACGGGGAAGCGAGCAAAGAATCGACCCCGGCAAGACCCGGCAGCTCGCGCAGCATGCTGTGCATCGCCGAGGAAATGTCGTACTGGGATCGCGGAGTCGCCGTGTCCTTCCCGGGTCCCGGTCTGGGCGAACCTCCTCTTCTGTCCATGGGTACCCTGGATCAGAAGCGCCGCTTCCTGGGTCCCTTCCTCCAACCCGAACGACCGCGCTGGGGATCGTTCGCCATGACGGAGCCGGGTGCGGGCAGCGACGTCGCCGCCATTGCGACTAGCGCCCGCAAAGACGGCGATCATTGGATCCTGAACGGCGACAAATCGTTTGCCGCCAACGCCAGCCGGGCCGATTGGATTCTCGTCTGGGCGACGATCGACGCAAGCCAGGGTCGCGAGGGCCATCGCGCCTTCATCATCGAGCGAGACACACCCGGCCTGGGTGATTTCGTGATCGAAAGAAAGATGGGCCTCAAGGCCTATGAGTCCACCTCATTCACGTTGCGGGATTGCCGGGTTCCCGACGAGAACCTGATCGGCGGCGAAGAGCACTACGCCAGGCGGGCGGGATTCAAGGGAGCCATGCGTTCGTTCAATGCGACGCGCCCACTCGTCGCGGTCATGGCAGTTGGAATCGGTAGGGCAGCGCTCGACGAGTCCCTGGCTTTCGCGCGCGAACACGATCTTCTCGGTCTTCCCCGGGTTCGCGATCGACTCGAACGCGTCCGGCGCGGTCTTCGCGCGGCGCGTCTGCTGTGTTGGCGGGCCGCCTGGCTCGCCGACCACAGCCAGCCCAATATCGTCGAAGCCTCGATGGCCAAGGCGACGGCCCCGACAGTCGCCCTCGAAGCCGCGAGCCTCGGCATGGAGTTGCTCGGCGAAGTCGGTGCTCGGGGAGATCACCTGATCGAAAAGCTGTTTCGGGACGTCAAAGCCATGGACATCGTCGAGGGTACGGGTCAGGTCCAGCGCATCGTGATGGCCAGACACCTGGTGCAACTGCCTCGGGAGTAGACCTGCCTCGCAGCCGCCGCCAGGCGTTCAGTCGCTCGCGACCTCGGCGAGCACACAGGCCGCACATACGGGTTTGAGGTCCAGGGTTTCGACTCGCACCGATTCGAAACCGACCTGCTCCAGAAGCGCTCCGCCTCGTTCCGCACCGCGAATCGAATCGGCGTCGGTCGCGTTCTTTGCACGGGATTGCAGGGTGATCGCGATGCGGCCACCGACGCGCATCCGCTCGCGGATGGACTTGAGCACTCCCAGGAGATCGGGCGAAAACTGCAACGAGTTCACCGCAAAGACCTTGTCGAACGGCTGATCGAAACTGGGCAACTGATCGAGTGAACCTTCGATCAATTCGACGCGGTTTGCGCGTACCGCCGCAGCATTTCTGGCTCGCGCGTGCTGGAGCATCGTGGCGGAGTGGTCGACGCCCACGACGTATCCCTCACTCGCCCTCTGGCTCGCCCTGCGAATCCCGAGCCCGGGGCCAAAGCCGAGTTCGAGCACGCGATCGCGGGGTTGGATGTCGAGCAGGTTCACCGTCCAGGCGTTCCGTTCGCGGTTGGAACCTCGTGTCGCCAGGATCCAACCCGCAAGATGGCCCAGCGCGCCGTGCGGGTCGTGAAACTGCGACAAGAGGTGTCGACGGATCCGCATTTTCATCGTGGGACTCGCCTCCTCACTCATGCGAGTTTCTCGCTCTCGAGTGCGCCATATGACACCGACGAAGCCTTGCTTGCAGAAGGCCCCGCGGGTCCGAGGCACTTCCTGAACGGCGAAAGCAATAGTCGAAAAAGGTGCTGCGCCTCCGGATCTCGAAGCTCTTCGAGTCCGAGGGGCATGTCCTCCTGGCGCGCGCGCGAAGTACCTCGGAATGTTCCGAAAATCACATCCCAGATCGGGAAGACGGCCCCGTAGTTGCTATCGGTTTCGGGCTGCCAGGTGGAGTGGTGAATGCGGTGGAGGTCCGGTGTCACGATCACATAGTGCAGTGCACGATCGACCCACAGCGGCAAGCGGATGTTCGCGTGGGAGAACATCGTGATTGCGACATCGAAGAGTTCGTAGAAGGCGAGTACCCAGGCGGGAAAGCCCAGAGCCAGGACGACCGGTACGCCGATGAGCGCGTTGACGAAGAACTCCGCCGGGTGGAAACGCAAGGTCGAAGTGAAATCGAGTTCTGTATCCAGGTGGTGGACGCGGTGGATGCGCCACAACCACGGAAGCTTGTGAGCCAAGAGATGGGTGACGGTCGAAATCAGACCTCGCAAGAGCATGGCGAGCGGCAGGAGGAACTCAATGGGGATCTTAAAGACGTTCATCAATCCGAACGCCTCCCTCTCCGCCCAGGTTGCGGCTCCGATGAAAGAGACTGGAACGAAGCCGAGCGCGAAGATGTTGACAACCGTCATGCTCAGGTTCGTCGGCCAGCGTCTGCGCCGGTTCGGCGACGTCGCTCTTCGCGGTATCCAGAACTCGAATACCGCGAACAGGGCGAAAGCGCCAAAGAAGATGGCGTACTGAAGATCCTCTCCGTGTTCCAACATCAAGTCTGCGAAGCTCATTTCTCATCCTCTGGCAAAGCGCAACGAATCGCGCGCAAGGTTCGGGTCGCCGTTTCGATCTGGGCTTCCGATACGACGTCGGACATGGACTCGTACATGCCCGCTTCGCGCCGCCGCATTCGCTGAATCATCCGCTCTCCACTCCGGGTCAGAACGACGTGGGGCGAGCGGCGATGGGCGGGGTTGTCGCGCAAGGCCACCAGTCCCTGATCGAGCAGCGGGTTGACCTGCGTCTGAATCAACTGCCGCGTCACATGCCGGCTTCTCGCCATTTCAGGAACCGTCGCTGCGGAGTTTCGCAGCAGGAATTCCAGTACGGCGCGCATTCCGATCGTGATCGGCTCCTCCGCGTGGAGGTTCTCCGCGACTTGCACGAAACGATGCATGCTCAGACGAAGCTCATTGACCAGATCTTCCATGGCTTTGGAATGTCTCATTGACAATATTATTACCAAATTGACAATTCTATTGTCAACTACTTTTTGAAAGGATCGCAACTGGGCTGACGCCCTACTCCACGACGGCCCGGCCGGAGTTCCTCATGCGGCTCCGGTAGGTGCCGATACGGCTGGCATGGTCCGGCAACTCACGCTGATCACCGCTGACGGCTTCGTGCGGCGAACGCTCCACCAGGCCCTCGACCGCCACACGGAGGCGGTGAGCGATCGCGGAGACCGTATCTGTGTGGAACTCGTCGGGGATCTTCTGGAACTGAACCGGGCGACCGTGATGGCGAACGGGCGCGAGATCACCTGCGAATTGCAGCGAGCCACCGCGCACACGCGCTTCGCCTACGTGAGCAGCGCGGAGTTCGTGGACTGCCGCGCACCCGATTAATGGTCTGCGGGAATTGAGCTAGGCTGTAGCTCCACGAGGAGTCGCAGCGGTGGCCTGGCGCGCGATTGAAGCACAGAACCGGTTCATTCCAACGAGTTTCGAAGAACTGACTCCGGATTTCGTGAATGGAGTACTCGAGAAGGCGGGCATCTTGAAAGGCGCTCGCATCAGCCGGTGCGAAATCGAAATCATCGGCGATGGTCTCGGATTCGCCGGCCAGGTAGCGCGGATCCACCTCGGATACGCAGATGGCAGTGAACCCGGACCGGCTTCACTGATCGCAAAGCTCCCCAGTCGGAACTGGAAAAACCGCGCGACCATAGAAGCCATCAGAGGCTACGAGCGCGAGGTCTGCTTCTTCCGGGAGCTGGCAGATGGCTCGCAACTCCCTCTCCCTCGCTGCTACTACGCGGAAATGGACCTCGACCCGAGACTGGCGAAGCGTGAAGCCGACCAGCGCTTCCTCGAACGCCTGCCGGTGTTTCTGCTCCGGCTCTTGATTCCCCTCGGTATCTGGATCGCACGAATCAGCAAGCGCCGATACCTGATTCTTCTCGAAGACCTTGCACCGGCTCGCAATGGCGATCAGGTCCAGGGTTGCGACGCCGGGGAGGCTGAGCGTTGCATTCGCGGACTGGCCGCGTTTCATGCCAGTTACTGGGCCGACCCGGGTCTTTCCGAAAAGTACTGGATTCCGAAGGTCGATGACGTGCATCGCACTTTCATCGCGGTTCATCGAAACTCCAGACGCCGCTTCTACAAAAACCACGCGGACAGACTCCCGGAAGGCCTGAGGGACGCGTGCGACTGGATGGACCGAAACTACGAAGCGGTCATACGCCATCTCGCAACCCCGCCCCGCACTCTCGTGCACGGTGACTACCGGCTCGACAACCTATTCTTTGCCGGTGACGAGATGTGGGCCGCGGATCTTCAGACCGTCATCGAAAGTCGCCCTGCCCCTGACCTCGCTACTTTCATCACCGGGAGCGTGAAGGTGGAAGTCGAAGAGAAACAGCTCCTGGCCGTGTACTGCGATGAACTCGAGGCACGGGGTGTCAAAGACTACGGACTCTCCCTGTGTCAGCGCGACTACGCCCTGACGAAGCTGCTCCTGCTGTACAATCTGGTGGCTGCGGACGACGTCCTGGATTTCGGCGATGAGCGGGGACCTCAGCTGCTCGAACGGATGCGCGAACGTCTCTACGCACGCATTCCCGAGCAGCCCTTTGATAACCTGCTGGAGCGGCCGACTCTCGTGGACCCGCACAACAAGGCCACGACTCTCTGACTGGCGTATGCTGGTCCGGTATTTCGGGCCAAAACAAGGAGCAACGAGATGGTTGGTTACGTGATGATGGGAACGAACGACCTTAAGCGGGCGGGAGAATTCTACGATGAATTGCTGGCCGAACTCGGCGCGAGCCGATCGATGGACATGGAGAGCTTCATCGCCTGGGGAACGACTCCCGAAGCCGCGTTGCTGTCGATCACGAAACCAGCTGACGGCAACCCGGCAACCGTCGGAAACGGCGTGATGGTGGCTCTGCTGGTCGACAGCAAAGACAAGGTCGCGGCACTGCACAAGAAGGCGCTGGAACTCGGGGGCAAGAACGAAGGCGCACCGGGACCACGGGGCGAAGGCTTCTACGCCGGCTACTTCCGCGATCTCGATGGGAACAAGCTGAACGCGTTCTTCATCGGCTGAGGGGCCGTACGGATGGCTTCGAGGCCATCCTTCACAACGCGAACTTTTTCAAAACGATTCTCGTCGCTCGGACAGGAGACCTGCTCTGATGACCGCTATCCCCGCGCAGGCTCCCTGGCGGATCGCGCTGATCTCCTCGATGATCCTGACGCTGGAACTCGCGCTCATTCGTCAGGTTCCGGCCGAGGTCCGGGCGATCTCCTATTTCACGAACCTCATGTTCATGGCCGCGTTTTCAGGCATGGGCATCGGTTGCATTCTGCAGAAACAACGCTCGATGGCCTGGACGCTTCCACTGGGCCTGCTTCTGGTGTTCGGTTTCGTGATGGTGGGTCGTGGCATCGTCATTCACGCCGACGCCGCAGAGGTGCACTACTTCCTGCAGTATCCGAATCTGGAAGGCGGGGCGTTGAAGCTGCCTCTTTTCGAGGCCGCCGCACTCATTTTCTTATTCGGTGCCTTTCCGTTTGTGGCGATGGGCCAGGCCCTCGCGAGATCCATGGATTCGCATCCTCGGCTCGTCGCCTACGGCTGGGACATCGCGGGAAGCGTCGCGGGAACCGTGCTCTTCGCACTCGGCTCGTTGTTGCTGCTTCCGCCCTGGATCTGGCCCATGCTGGTCGGCCTTATGTGGGCCGGACTCTTTGAACGCGGTCTGATCCGGCGGATCGCCTTCTGCATTCCCGGTGGCCTGTTCGCACTTCTGGCGTTCTCTCCCCAGACCTCCACCTGGAGTCCCTACTACTACGTCCAGCAAGAACGCAGCGCGGAAGGCCTGCACGTCTTCGTGAATTCGAGCTTCCACCAGCTCGCGATCGACTTCACAGACGAGACGCCCGAGAACCGACACATGCAGGAGACCATGCTCGACCGCTGGAGCCGTGCGTACCGGATGTACGCCGGGATGCACGATGGCGAGCCTCCACGAAGAGTTCTGATCCTGGGAGCCGGGACCGGAAACGACGTCCACGTAGCGCACGTGAACGGGGCATCCGAGATCGTGGCCGTCGAGATCGATCCTGTCATCTTGCAACTCGGGATCGAGGAGAATCCAACCCGTCCCTATGACCACCCCGGTGTTCGCACCGTCGTAGACGATGCACGTCATTTCTTGCGGACCTCGGATCAGCGTTTCGACATGATCGTCTTCGGCACTCTGGATTCTCAGGCCCTGCTCAGCAGCTACACTAACCTGAGGCTCGAAAACTACGTGTACACGCGAGAGGCACTTCAGGATGCCCACCGCCTGCTCGAAGATCGCGGGATGGTCGTCCTTTTCTACTCGGTGTTCCGCCCGTGGTTGTACAGCCGCATCTACACGACGGTTCACGAAGCCTTCGGCGACCAGTCGATGATCTACTTCGACCGGCAATCATTCCTGTTCAATACGGTGATCGTCGCCACGAAGGGAGAGGAGAGCTTCGCCGGACGCGCGGAGAGCATCGAGAAATACGGTAGGGGCCTCGCCTCGACGGATGACTGGCCCTTCATCTACCTGGAGCGACCGACGATCGCGCCCATCTATTTGCAACTCCTGGGCGTAGTCGCCCTGGTCATGCTGTGCGCTTTCGGTCTGCTCCGACGCCTGCACCGTGTGCGCGGGCTGTACGCGAACTTCCTCTTGCTGGGACTGGGCTTCACGCTCATGGAATCGAGTGCCATCGTCCGTCTGGCACTGGTCTTCGGGAGCACCTGGATCGTAAATGCCGTGGTCTTCTCTTCGGTACTGACCATGGTCTGGTTCGCCAACTACACCGTGCTGCGAGGAATGGCACCGCCGATGAAGCTGGCCTGGATCGGTCTGGGCGTTTCGATCCTCGCGAACTGGGCATTTCCACTGGAGCTTTTCTTCGAGGTCGCCGCGCCATTTCGAGTATTAGGCTGCTCTGTCCTGATCGGAGTTCCCGTCTACTGCGCAGCGGTTTGCTTCAGCCGGTTGTTCGAACGGGTCTCGGTCACCGGATACGCTCTGGGAATCAACTTGATCGGTGCCATGGGCGGTGGCCTGATCGAATATATTTCAATGGCGGTAGGCTTGCGAGCCGTGTGGCTCGTGGCGCTGGGCGTTTATGCTCTGGCCTGGGGTTTTTCAACGTTGAGCAGAGGAGAAACCTCCTGAAGACCGAGATGGAGATGGAGCGCTGTCCCAGGTGAACGAGATTTTCCACGTGCGACTCCGGATTCGCGTGCACTCGAATTGGAAGTACTGATGGCCGAAACGTTTTTGCGTTCTTCCTACGAAGATCGATTCGATGCCGAGCTCGGCATCGACGGATTCTCACGGCAGATGCTCGCTGTTCTCGGGCGCGAGTACCTTCTGCTCGGCCATCTCGTCGACCGCGTAGGCTTGCCACTCGTGATGCAACGACTCGGTGAAAAAGCGCAGACGCAACTCTCGATCGACGAGTGGATGAGTTCGAGTCCAATCTACTCCAGGCGCATGCAACGTGCGCTGGGATTCGAGGGCACCGGCGTCGAAACGGTCTTCAAGAACCTGCAGATCGACATCGGAGCCCCACCGCAGTTCATGGACTTCCAGTTCCGACTCGACCGACCCGAGCACGGAGAGTTCTGGCTACAGCATTGCGGAGCATTACTCGACGTCGAGCCTTTCGGCGAGAAGCGCGTGAGGCTCATGTGCCACGACATCGAGGATCCGACCTTCGATGCGACGGCCGCAGCGACAAATCCACGCATGAAGATGCGTCCGATCCATCGGCCGCCACGGGTGCCCGCGGATCGTATTCCGCACTGTCACTGGTCAGTGTTCATCGATGAAACCGCTGCGCCCTACGAGCCACACCCAAACCTGGAACTGAACCAGAACACGAGGCTGGCGAAAATTCCAATAGAGATTCCCGAAAGCGATCGGGAACCAGGCGGCTGGAAGGACTACTCCGGACCCTTCGACCCCGGTTTTCAGCTCGAAGACCTGTCACATCGCGCACTGCTGATCGTGGTCCAGGAAGCCGCGGTGCAAACCCACCTCCTGGTTCGCGGCTTTCTCTTGTGGATTGCCCAGCGCTTTGGCGAAAGCGACGCGATGGAACTCGGTTCGAGACAGTGGACGGGGAGCGCAGCACTGGCAGCGCATCGCCTGCGAAAGGCTTTGGCCATCAAAGACGATGGAATCGAAGCCATCGCCAAGGTCTTCCAGTTTCACCCGCACTTCCAACCGCGCAGCTATCTGGACTTCGAAATCGAACTGTCCGGCGAGGAGTCGGCGCGAATCTCGATCGGCGACTGCCCTGCCTTGCAGGAAGGCGATGCCTACTCGTGGTTCGCCGGCCTCGGACCCGAGGCGCATCCGGCACTGGACGCGATTGCCGGGGCCATCAACCCCCGCGCCCGCTGTCTTCCGGTGCCCGGACCTGAGGGAGCCCGCCTGGCCTGGGATATCGTGATCGAACCCGCGTCGAAACCGCGAGAAGAGGCGACGGAACTGAAGCTCGCGCGCATCAGCCGCGGTGCCGAGTTCGAGTTTGAACAGCGAAGGCCCGTGCGAGTTTCCGGCCACTGACAAGTCCGATTTTGCACTCAATCAATCCCGGTGAAGCTCAGGAACGAAAACTGCGTGGCAGCCTGCTGGTACCAGCACTTCTGCTCGGCGCACTCGTCCTCCAGTCAGTCTTCAGCATGCGCTTGCACAGTGCGACCTACGACGAGGTTTCGCACCTGGCCGCCGGCTATAGCTACGTTTCCACCGGCGATCTTCGTCTAAATCCCCAGCACCCACCTCTTGCCAAGCTGCTTGCGGGACTTGCGTTGATTCCGCTCGAGCCGACGCTCGATCTCGAAGACGGCAGCTGGCGAGCTGATCCACCAGATGAGTGGCGCTTCGGATACCGCTTCCTTTACGAACTGGGTAACGATGCCGACCGGCTGCTGTTCTGGGGCCGCCTGCCATTCGTGGGGCTGAGTCTACTGCTCGCCTGGCTTGCCTATCTATGGGCGCGGGACCTCTTCGGTCGCCGAGCCGGCTGGCTAGCATTGATGTTATGCGCGTTCTCTCCCAATTTGATCGCACATGGACAGCTCGTGACCACCGATCTTCCGCTGGCCTGTTTCTCGACGCTCGCCCTCTACAATCTGTGGCGTTTCAACGCGACTGGATCCCGGCCGTCCGCTGCCGTAGCGGGAGTCGGACTCGGCGCCGCGCTCGCCTGCAAGTTCTCTGCTCTGATCTTGATTCCGCTTTTTCCGATCCTGCTTCTGCTCGGGCGACGACGGGACGCTTCGCTCAAGAGCCTCCTTTCGGGTCTGGCCATCGCCCTGGGCCTGGCCTTCCTGGTCGTGCAGGCGAGCTATCTGTTTTCCCTTGATGGGCTTCAGTACTGGCGCGGCGTGACGCAAACCTATGCCGACGCCACACCCGATCATCCCTGGTATCTGATGGGCGAATTCCGTGTCGGCGGGTGGTGGTACTACTTTGCAGCCGCGTTTCTGTTCAAGACTCCTGGCCCGGTCCTGATCGGAATCGGTCTGGCCGGGGCAGCACTCGGCTTGCGGAAACTCCGGACGGAACGCTGGCAGGACGAACTCTTCCTGGTATTTCCAATCGCCGCCTACTTCCTCGTGACCAGTCTTTTCGCGGCCAATATCGGACTGCGCTACCTGCTTCCCGTCTACCCCCTGATCTTCGTGTTCACGAGTCGGCTTGGGCCGCTCGTAACCCAGTCCACATTCTCCATGACGATCGCGGCCTTGTGGGTGGCCTGGTACCTGGGCGCTGCGCTGGCGATCTACCCCGATCACCTGTCCTATTTCAATCGCTTTGCAGGCGGTCCGGAAAACGGGCATCGCCTGCTCGACGACTCGAACATCGACTGGGCGCAGGACTTCAAGCGATTGGCGGACCACATCGAGCAGGAGGAAATCCCGGCGCCGATCAAGCTGCGCTACGGACGCTGGGATGCACCGGACTATTACGGCTTGAAGGCCGTACCCTTGAACGACCGGGAATGGGGCGGAGACCCACCACCGGGCGTGTACGCGCTCGGCACCCACCAACTGATCCGCGGTGAGCTCTACGCGCAACAATTCGGCTTGAAAACCGATTGGCTGAGCCGCTATGAGCCGATCGCGCGGATCGGCTACTCCTGTTACCTCTTCCGTTTCGACTGAAACGGGGTTGCATCTCTCGATGTCGAATTCCGACAGCCCGAAAAAGACCTGGCTCCCCGCATTTGCTGCGGCGATCCTGCTGATCGCGGGTTTGTTCGCGCACGCGAACGGACTCGAAGGTCCGTTCGTCTACGATGACGGCATCGCGATCGTGAACAACGAATCGATCCGCGGCTTCTCATCCGCCTGGTCACCGCCGCGACACACACCGCTCGCCGGACGTCCTGTAGTCAATCTGACTCTCGCCGCAAACTACGCATTCGGAACACTGGAGCCGCGCGGCTATCGAGTCACCAACCTCGGACTGCATCTCCTGGCCGCGCTCCTGCTCTTCGCCCTGCTCAGACGCACTCTGAGTGGATTCACGAGCGGTCCGGCTCGGACACCCGCCGATGGGCTGGCTTTTGCGGCGGCACTCCTGTGGACGCTGCACCCCCTTCAGACCGAGAGCATCTACTACGTCACGCAACGCAGCGAACTGGTCGTGGCGCTTTTCTACCTGGCCACTCTGTACTGTTCCGCGCGCGCGATCGAGTCGTCGAAGTCGCAGATCTGGTTTGTGGCCGCCGTCACTGCTTGCGCTTTGGGCATGGCGTCCAAGGAAGTCATGGTCACCGCCCCGCTGATTGTCTTCCTGCAGCACGCTTCGTGCGGTTCGGGAACTCTGCGCGAAGTCTTCGCACGCAATCGGAGACTCTACCTGTCGCTTGCCGCTACCTGGAGCGTGCTCGCGCTACTGATGCTCGACGGGCCGCGCTCCGACACGATCGGCTTTTCACACGGGATTGGGGCCGTCGAGTACATCTTCGCCCAGGGCGGTGTGATCCTCGACTACCTCGCACACAGCTTCTGGCCGAATCTGCTGGTATTCGACTACGGACCTGCCGAGGCGATTTCACTGACGGGCGCGCTGCCCGAAGTTCTGCTCGTAGGCGCCCTGCTCGCACTCAGCTGCTGGGCCTTCGCACGCGAGCGCAGGCTGGGTTTCTGGGCTGTGTGGGTGTTCGTGATCCTGTCGCCGACCTCGAGCTTCATCCCCATCCTTACGGAGGTCGGTGCCGAGCGCCGCATGTACTTGCCACTGGTAGGCGTCTGTGTGCTCGGGGTCGTACTGGCCGCACGAATCCTCGGTCGGTTTACGCAAGAGCCGCGAATACGCTTGCTCGCCGCTACGACATCGCTCGCAATCGTCGCTGCGGCGCTTTCGAACGTCACCGCGAGACGAGCCCATGACTACACCAGTCGGGTGAACTTGTGGGCGAGTGCCGTACACGCGCGGCCGAACCTGGTCCGCCCGCGCGTAAACCTGGGCCAGCAACTCTCACTAGTCGGACGCAACCCCGAAGCCGAGGTGCAATTCCGCCGCGCGCTCGAGATCGACCCCGACGAGATGCTGGCCCACCTGAACCTCGGCCTGATACTCCAGGCGCGGGGGGAATTCGAAGCCGCGATTTCCCACTTCCGCCGCACGGCCGAACTGAATCCGGCGATCGTTCAGGCGCACTATTCGCTGGCGCTTGCCTACAGATCTTTGGGCCAGCACACACGCGCACTCGAAAGTGCGCACGTCGGTCTGGAAGTCGCGACTGCCACGGGACGCCCGAACTGGGCAGCGCGTCTGGAATCCGTCATCCGTTCACTGGCCCGACCCCGCCCGCGTTGAGCAGGGAATCCGTTGGCTGTTAGAGAATTCCGAGCAATTCCACTTCGAAGTGTAGCGTCGCGTTGGGCGGGATCGTCGGAGGTGCGCCGCGCGCACCGTAGGCCTTGTCGGGAGGGCAGACGAGCTTGGCCTTTCCACCGACCTTGATCTGCTGTACGGCCTCCGTCCAGCACCCGATCACCCGATTCAAGGGAAACTCGGCCGGGGTGCCGCGCTCGACACTGCTGTCGAAGACGCGACCGTCGGGGAATGTGCCGTGATAGTGCACCCGCACCGTGTCGCTCGCCTTTGGCTGCGCACCGGTGCCTCGCTTCAGATGAGTGATCTCGATGCCTGCATCGGATGACCCGGGTGCGGTCTCCGGCAGCCCGGACGGCCCACATGCACTCGACACAAAGAAGACGCTCACCACGCCGGTTGCGAGCCGAACCTGGAACGATCTGGACATGTCTTCCCCTCCCCCGAATGAACATCGCCGATTCGCCATCGTAACGCGGCAAGCTGCAGCGCCCCAGATTGGCTCGCCCGGCGCCACCGAACAAGCCCCAGCGACGGGAATTCCCTGTGCTCGACGGACAGGCCTATTCCGAGGGCGCTGCCCCACTCGGCGAGGGTCAGCGGTACCTCTATCGCGATGAGGAGTAGCTGCACGAGGACAATGGGCGACGGATTCCAGTACAGATTCAGACTTTCTCACGTGATGATTTTCCTCAGTCGCAGTGTACAATTACGCTATTTGCCCCATTTATTGATCGATTTGGTGTAGGATTCTTCCGACAAGTTGCACCACAATCCGATCTAGATTCACTTCCGGGGCAATTGACCCACTTCAAGGGCATGTGACTGCCTGAAGTATGCCGGTCAGGGATGCCTGCCGCCCCGGTCAGGAAAGGACAGCAGATGTTCGAGTTACTGCGCACCGCTCCCCTCACACTCTGGCACCGATTGCACCGCGCATTATTGCGGGTGGCGGTCTGGGCCCTGGCCCTGGCGGTCGGCCTCGTGCCGTTCTCCGCCCAACCTGAACTCCTCAACGCGACCAGTGCCCATCCTTCTTTCACCTGGTTCACAGGCGCTCTGCATTTCGACGCCAGCTCGGGCTTGTTCGAGTACGTCGGATCCTCCAAGTGGTTGATGCTCGAAGAAGGCATGCCGGCCCGACGCGTCAGCGATATTCCGGGAGTCGGAAAGTCCAATACCCTGGGCATGCACCTCGATTCCCTGGGCAATTTCGTGTCCGGCATTCCCGGCGACGATTTCGTCGTAACCGGTTCCCTCGACCTCGACAAGGACGGCGTACCGGACTACGAGGGCACGTTGCTCACGGCGGAAGTGCTCGCCTTCGGCTGGCGCGACGGTGCGGGCACCGACACGTTTGAACTCCTGCTTCAAGTAACGGGCGGCCTGGTCGCATTCCTTTTCGACGAAGACGCTCACCACGAACTGCTCTTCGCAAATGGGAGTAGCTTCGACGGGAACTTCGAAGAGGACTTCTCCGCCGATCCGGTCTCGGGCAAGGCGTGTCTCGGCCAGCTTTGCGGCGATGGCGTCATGGATCCCGGCGAAGATTGCGACGACGGAAACAACGACCAGGAAGGCAAAGCCACCTGCAGCGGCGACGCGGCGGATACGCACGGCGTGTCTCTCGTCATCACCAAGGATGGAAGCAAGTTCGACGTCGATCCGACTAGAGGTCTCAATCCAGGAGATCTCGTGATGATCTCGTTAGGCAACGGCGGGACCCCCTCTGCGAAGGCCGCCAAGGGCAAGAAGGGCGGCGGAAAATTCCCGACGGAACTCGGACTCGATATCGTCGACGGACCGGACACCCTACAGAAGCTGGAGATCCACACCTCTTGCTCCAAGTCCCTGGAGCCGGGTGACATCTTTGGCGCGCTCGAACTGATCGGCTTCAACAGCGCGGCGAGCAACAGCGAGATCGTCTACGACTACGTGATCTCGAACGACAGCGCCATCGACCTGGTATCGGTCACGGCCGTCGACGATAAGCTCGGCCCTCTCACGGTGAATCCGTTCAGCCTGGGCGCCGGGCAGAGCATCTTGTTGAACGCGAGTGCGGCGATCACCGAGAACACGATCAACACGGTTGAGGTCAACGCCGAAACAGCTTCGGGCGCGATGTGCTCTGCCGACGCCACGGCCAAGGTCCTGGTCGCGGAACCACCCGAGCCGGGCAGATCCTGCGCGGATGGCAAGGCGGTCCTGCTCGAGTTCAAGTACACCGGCGGTGCCTGCGAAAACGGCAACAACAGCCAGGAAGGCAAACACACCTGCAGCGGCGATCCGGGTGCCACCTCGCCCGTTGAGATCGTGATCACCAAGGATGCAAACAAGACCCAGGTTTCAAAGGCCAGCGTGGCTTTTGGAGAGACCTTCGAGATCTCGATGAGCGATGGAAAGAAGATGAAGGCCGAGACCATCTTCGAGATTCGCCAGGGTAGCCAGGTGCTCCAGTCGCTGAACATCCATCCGTCTTGTTCCAAATCGATAGCCGAGGGAGATCAGTTTGGAAGCGTCCTACTCGAACGCTTCGTCCCGGAAGACTGATCTTCACCCTGCTGGTCGGCGGGGCCCGGAGCCTGCCGGGTCCCCGCCGACCGCCTTTTCCTCTTCCCGGGGCATTTGCCCCAATCGATGTGGGCTTTTGCCCCAGTCATGCTCCGCTCGTGATAGAATCGAGCATGGCCGCCATCCTGATCGTTGAAGACGAGCTCGTTCTGGCTCACCAGCTAGCGGTGGGCCTGCGCAGCAACGGGCATGAAGCCCGGATCGCCGAGACCGCGGACGAAGCCCTGCGCTCGGCCAGGGAAGACCTGCCCGATCTCGTCCTGCTCGATCTGCGCCTGCCAGACCGATCAGGACTCGAGGTTATTTCCGAGCTGAAGGCGATCGACAGCGGCATTCTCGTCGTGCTGATGACCGCATTCGGCGGGGTTCGAGACGCGGTAGAGGCCATGCGACGCGGAGCCTCCGACTACCTGAGCAAGCCGCTGGATCTCGGCGAACTGAGGCTGTTGATCGATCGCCTGCTCGGACAGCAACGGCAGGAACGCGAACTGCGCTACCTGCGCGATCGGGATCACCACAACTCGGGCAACCCGGGCTACTCGAGTACCGATTTTGCGGAGTTGCTCGACAAGGTCGCTCGGCTCTGCGATCCGGGAGTCCCCGCAGGAAACCGCCCGGCGATTCTCCTGTGTGGCGAACCGGGATCCGGCAAGGGAATCGTCGCCCGCGGCATTCACGACATGCTAGGTGGAGGCCCGTTCATCGAAGCAAATTGCACCGCTCTGTCTCCCGCTCGGATCGCCGCGGAGTTGTTCGGAGTCGGCCAGAGTGGCAGCTCGAGTGGGGAATCTCGGCCGGGCCTACTCGAAGCGGCCCAGGGGGGCAGCCTCTTGCTCAGCGAGGTTAGCGATCTCGAACCGGACCTGCAGGAGCGTCTGCTGGAAGTCATCAAAGGCAAGCGCGTGCGCAGGATGGGATCGTCCCGCGAACGCGACCTGAACGTGCACATCCTGGTGACGACTCATCGAGACCTCGATCAGGCGCTGAGCGACAGGCGTATACGCGCAGACCTCCTACAGCACCTTCGCGCCTTTGCCTTCGACATCGCTCCCCTGCGCAAACGTCCCGACGAACTGATCGCCCTCGCTCGCCACTACGCCGGCACGATCGGACTGAGCTTCGACGGACACGCCCGAACGATCGGGGGCGATGCCGAAGCTCAACTCCTGGCGTACTCATGGCCGGGGAACATCCGCGAACTGCACAATGTACTGGAGCGCGCGATCATCCTGAGTCCGCAGGAGTCGCTCGATTCGGAAGCGCTCGCCCGCATGCTGTTCGCTCCACATACACAATCCCCGGGTCCGGGCCGGATGCTCCTGCCCGAAGCCGGTGTGAGCCTGGAAGAAGTCGAACGCGACCTCGTACAACAGGCACTCGACCAAACTCGAGGAAATCGCTCGAAGGCGTCCGGCCTGCTGGGACTCACCCGAGACACCCTGCGCTATCGCATTGCCAAATGGGGTCTCGACAAAGAATCCTGATCAGCCTGAACCCAGGTGCGCGAATCCCAAGTGCCCAAATGCTGTATCGGAAAATCCGCATGAAGCTGCGAATTCTTGGAGTCGTCTTTCTGGCGATTCTGCTGAACTCGAATCCACTGTCCGCGACAATCACCAAACCGACGCTATTGATTGAAGCCGCAACAGCGATCTCCGATTCCGATGGCGTGGTCGTCCGAGCTCCTGGGTGTGCCCTGGACCGACGGAGGTGCACCGACTCGCGTGTTCAACTCCGCAGTGCTGATCGACGGGGGGGGACGCGTGATCGCGCATCACGACAAGGTCCACCTAGGGAACCTCTGCACAGGGAGGCTGCGGCTGCGAAGCGCGATGCATCCGCCTGCGCTGCGTCGCGCGACCCTCTGCAGATCTACGGATCTGCGATCGGATCACGCTTCTTGCTCAGGCGGTGACTCCCGCTTCTCGCTCGATTCCTCCCTGTGCAGAGATTCCCTAGTGCCATTCAGCGAATACACACCTGGGTTCGCAACGTACTGGAAGGGGGGGCCGGAATCCTGCTGAACCTGTCGAACGACGGCGGTTTCGGTGGCTCAGCGGGCGCCCAGCAACATCTGGGCGCAGCCGTCCTGAGGGCCATCGAACTGCGGCGCCCATTGCTTCGCGCCACCAGTGACGGAATCACCGTCGCGATCGATTCTGGCGGTCGGGTGGTTGGACGCCTGCCCGCTCGACAGCCCGCAATGCTGGAAGTCCGGGTGTGGCCAGGTCGAGACACGACGGTTTTTCAGCGCTTCGGCAACGCGTTTTCCTGGATCGCGACCCTGCTGTGCGCAATCTGGACACTCGGGGAAAGCCTGCGCGCGAACTGAACCTGGTCGAGAGCCGGAAACGGAAGTCCGAAGCCGGGCAAGCGAGCCGATCTGTTCTGATCGCGAGCGCGGGTTATCATGGGGCTGCGTGCAACCCCTGCGATACGAAGCCCCGACCACCGTCGAGTCCGCGGTGCATCTACTCACCGGTCCGAAAGCCGATGACGTGCGCATCCTGGCCGGCGGTACCGACCTGCTGGTGCAATTGCGTTCGCAGACCCGCGGGCCGGGGCTGATCGTG
>JAAELY010000160.1 GCA_024226335.1 bacterium | reverse complement strand
TTGCTGAAGCCTCGCTGCCCGAGTTCTTCGCCGCCTTCGCCCTGGAAATAGATCGAGGTCGTGTCAAAGAAGACCAGACCCAGCGAGCTGAACAGATCCCGTCGTCGATCGAAGAGAGCTTCTTCGATCCGGTCCTTCGTACAGCGAAATCGGAGATGGCTCGCCGGGTCCTCCGCATCCGAGAGGTTCGCGGAATCCTCATCGAGGGGCTCACCGAGCCAAGCCATGGCGCGATAGGCGTGGTGAAGTTGAAGCTCGTCGATGCCCGCCACAGCATGGTCGTCCTTCCAGTGATAGCAGGCTCGGTCCGAGCCCGGGTCGACCAGGCGGTGCAGCACCTCGAGAAAGACGACCCGCTCCACCGGGAACTGGAATTTGCGCTCGCCTAGCAGCATCTGGAGCACTTTGCGGCAGCCGGTTTGTTCCCAGAGCTTCTCAAAGATCCGCGCCGGTCCCAGGGTTCGGCTGGAAAGCGTCGGGAGGGTGCCCTTCTTGAATTCGCTGAGAACCAGAAGTTTCTCTGAAAAGCGGGATCCGGAGGCCA
>JAAELY010000159.1 GCA_024226335.1 bacterium | reverse complement strand
CGATGCCGGCCAGGGCGCCGGTGATCTCGGTCAGGATCTGCGGATCGTCGATGGTCGCCGGGGTCTTGTAGTCGACGCCGTCGGCGATATTGCGCATGGTACCGCGCAGGATCTTGCCCGAGCGGGTCTTGGGCAGGCGATTCGACGACCACCGCGGTCTTGAAGGCGGCGATCGGACCGATCTCCCGGCGCACGTCGCGGATGACCTCGGTGACGATCTCGTCGGGGCGCGCGGCGTTCCACAGCGTCGGAAAGGTGCCGGGGGGCAGCGGCAGGCGGACGGCCAGCGATCCGGTCTCGCCGGGCGCGACGTCGCGGCCGTCGGGCCCCAGGGCGCGCACGTCCCAGCCGGGGGCCGGCCGGGTAGCCGAGCGGGATCGCACTCTCGCCGGCCAGGAAGAGGTAGCGGGGGCCTCGCCCATGGTCCATCTGTACTTCACCCCGACTCCTCCGACAACGCAAGCGGAGGATCATCGTCGGTATCGATTGGACTCGGCATCGGCTCATTGCTGACCGGCTGCCTGACTCCGACCTTGTCCATGAACTCCCGCTCAAGCTCTGCCAGAAGCTCCATTCGGGAACGGAGGAAATCGTCGTTACGACCGTCGAGAATCAAGCTGAGCGCGTCAGCAGGCATTGCGTGGCTATCCAACACGGCATCCCGGACCGCCGGATCCAGCTTGACCAGCCAGTTTCTGGCCTGCCCCGGAACTTGCGGCGCAACATCAAGAATCCGATTGGCCGGACTCGACCGCAGATCCGAGTCCTTCACCGTCGCGCAGACCGAACTCATCGCCTCGGGCCCCCTCTCGAACAAGAGCTGCGCAGCCTGCTTGAGCTCTAGCGGCTTCCCATTCGGAAGCCTCGGTGAGCGACCCAGGAGGACGCAGATAAGAGCTCTGACGCGAGCGCTACGAAGATCGAATCGAAGAGGCGTGGGAAGCGCCGGCTGCTCCAGTTCCATGTTCTCCAGTAACGTCGGCGCCTGCTCCATTGAGATGCGGTCACGAAGCTCTTCGACTAAGCGTCGCACACGTGCAGGGTTGGCTGAACCGAACCAACCAGCAAATGAAGAAGACCAGAACCAGCGCGTCAACAACTGCTTTTGCTTGACCGTGGGCTCAGAGCACTGGCCAAAGAAAGCGCACAGCGCAACGAGTTGGGCACTATATGGGAGCATACGTGCATTGAGGACGCCATGGCTTCGAAGAAAGGCACGCGCGTGCTCCAAACCGATCTCCGCTTCATTGACCGCGGCCGGCAGCCTTTCGCGGACATCTGACTTCACCTGCTCTCCCAGGCGTGACCAGTCCGTCCGGTACATATCAAGCCGGGCGGCAGTGAGCACCGCACGCAGCAGAATCGTCCGATTCACCTCTCCGAATCCGGACCGGACCATGGATCGCTGAAGCTTGTCGATCTCGCCAGCCAGATGGAACCGCCTGCCATTATCCTCTTCATAGGTTAGGGCCGAGAACATCTCGTCCTGACCGATGCTGCGGCCTTTTTTGTTGAGACGGGAGAAACTCTCTACCGCGGTGCTTAGATCATTTGTCGAAAAATGCACAATTGGGACGCGGTACCCTTGAATCGCCCGCGCCACATCTTGAGCGCGATCAACCCAGATCTCTGCCTCCTCGCGCTTTTCGGACTGCAGCATGCGACTTGCCTCGGCAATTAGCTTCTTCGTATCGAGGAGCGCCGGTGCCGGGATATACGACATCGGGGCCTCTTCGCCTCGACGCAAGTGGCTGAAACCACCTTCCGGCTCAGGCTGTGCGTCAAAGTAGATAAGCCATCGATCGGGATCCTCGTCCAGTTCATCGTTCCATTGAGGATCCTCCCGGAGGAGCACGCCCACCAGGGTAGTTAGTCGCTGCTGCCCGTCGAGGACCAGCCAGGTCTCTCCCTGGTAGTCCGGCAACTTGAGAGGGCCGATCTGATCACGATGCTCCGGCATCGGTTTGGCGCCCCAGAGGAAGAGCGTTCCGATCGGGTACTGTCTTGAGATGGAGTCGAAGAGGTCCAAGATATCCTGTCGGCGCCAGACGAATTCCCGCTGGAATCTCGGCACTCGAAGGCGGCCTTCGCGGGCCCACTTCAGCAGGTCGATTAGGTGCACGACCTGCGGCGTGATCTCCGGAACGTCTACCTTCTGGCTGGCCATCATCTAGAACTCCCCAGCGATCGCCCGAAGCAGGTTGTCGATCTCGCCGACACCATCGCGCTCGCGCAAACCGTCGGCCGTGAAAAACCCCCGCCGCTCGTCGTGCAGGCGCTTCAATGGACGCGGGCGCTTCGCGAACAGACGCTCTTCCAACAGAATCAAATCCGCCACATCGCTCTCATCATACAACCCAGCTTCGATGGCCCCGAGACGCTCTTTATTAGACAGTTTAGTCTTAACGGGGAAGTGATTTCGCTGCACGGGAGACCTTCGAAGGAGCGCGTTGAACCGCTCCGCCCGGCTGGTGTTGCTCGGATCATCACGCACGACCTCGAAGACCTTGTCCGGAATGTAGTTCTCAGCGCAGCGCTTTCGCAAGACCTTGCACGGAACGCGATGATCTTTACATATTTGCTTGACGGCCTCGGCTGACTTCTGCACGTCGCCGGGCCACTTGGCATCGCTGTCGCAAAGCTTCCACAAACACGTCAAGCAACAAACCATCGGCCTCGCGGTCTTCGACCAGAACTACTAGAGGGGTGTGGGCGAGCTTGTCGGCAAGCCGCGTCGACTCTGCGTCCTCCACTTCTATGACTTTCAGGTGTGGACCGCGGTCGTCGACTGCCTTTCGTGGTGGGCTGGCGATCGCCGTCGTCAAGATCTTTCGCCGGAGTGGGCGTGCTTCTTCGTACCAGAGCGACTCCTGAAGCAGGTCCGCATCCGGCACGTCGATGCGATGGACCTCGTCAGCGACCCGGTCAACGAGTCGGTCGAGGAGAGCAAGGATCTGGCCATCGCCGTTCAGCGCGTTGGCGTGAAGGACAAATCTCATCCCGCCTTTCCAAGCCCTATGCGTCGCCGCTGCGCGCGACGAATAGCTGCCACCTCTTGGAAGTCCTCTTCGAAAACGCCTTCAGGCCACCAGTCGACCTCTCCGTCTGGACTGAGACCAACCCGTCGAAGCATGCTGCCTTCGTCGTTAACGTCCACATAGTAGAGGGCGACCAGGTCGTGCGGGATCATGCCTTCAGCGACACGCCTTTGAACCCGCAGCAACAACGGCTGAGAGTGCGTCTCAACCAGCACCGTACCCCGCCGCGTCAAGGCGGTATCGATGAACAGATCGGCGAGCGGGGCCTGAGCGGCCGCGTGCAAGTGAATCTCCGGCTGCTCGACCACGTCCAGGAAGCCGCCGGTCACGGAGCGTTGTCGCTGGAGCTGGTGGACGACCACTGGAAACACCTGCTGGAGCCCTTCGCCAGCGCGTGCCAGGTTGGCCGTCATGGACTCGCTCTTCCTAACGAAGAGGCTGAAGCTCTCGTTACTGCGGGTTAAAGACAGGCGCCATCCATCCATGTGCTCCTCGAACCACATGCCGACAGCGTCTGCCAGAGCGGCATCAGCACGCAGCCACTGGGCCGCCTGCCCGCCATCGATCTCCAGCTGCGAGGGTCGCTCTTCAACGTAGGACGGCTGAATCGTCGCCCGGGTGGGGCCGAGGTGGACCATTCGGTCCAGCTCTGCGGAGGCGGCGGTACGCCATCGATCCCACCGGGCTTCGCTGGGAAGAAGACCACGAAATCCTGGATTTACCGTCCCTGCCTCCGGAGAGATTTCGAACTCCTCAGGCGAGCGGATTCGGTAGGCCCAGAGCTCAGGCGGCTCATCGGCTGCAAGGGCGCCGGAGCTGTAGAGAGTCGCTGAGACATCGAGCATCTCGCCGCCATGCGTTGCTCTGATCTCGAACGTGGGGCGTCCAAAGAATTCGCCACCGTGAATGATGTCGACGAACCTACCGCCGTACTTGATGCCTCTCACTTCGAGCGGCAGCAGGTCCTCATTGCCTGCGAGGGCGCCGAGAAGAAGCCGCGGCAGCCGCACCACCACGCTCTTGCCGCTATTGTTCTTCCCGAACACCAGGGTGAGTGGCGCGAGCGTCAACTTCTGAAGAAGCACATCGCCGCCGTTTCCTCCAGGGAAGGCTTTGTAGCCCCTGAAGGCGACCTCGCTGAGCTGCACGTCTACCTCCTCCTGCTGGACTTACGCCGATCTAACAGTTCTCTAATGCCGATGCTACACCAAAGCGAGAGACACAACATCGACAAGCTTGGCCCGCAATCACCTGAACCACTCCCTAACCCGTCATCCACCCTCGCCGCCCGCGGCTCTTTGACCGAGCCTGAATCGAATCAGCCTGCCGTGGGAGGCGGGAACGCATTCTTGGAACGGGGGTCTCGGAAGCCCAATTGCTCCGAAACTGATCTCGTATCCCGTGGAGCGGCAACCCAAAACTACAGGCCTTCGGGGCGCCAATGCGGTCGCCCCAGACCTCGCTCAAGACGGCGCGCGCGGATAGCCGATGCCGGCCAGGGCGCCGGTGATCTCGGTCAGGATCTGCGGATCGTCGATGGTCGCCGGGGTCTTGTAGTCGACGCCGTCGGCGATATTGCGCATGGTACCGCGCAGGATCTTGCCCGAGCGGGTCTT
>JAAELY010000158.1 GCA_024226335.1 bacterium | reverse complement strand
AGCAGTTGCTGAAGAGCCGGGCGATCTGTTCTGCCGCCGGAGAATCCGCCGTCGTCATACCGGTGGGGAAGGGCTGTCCACGTCTCTTGGCTGGCGATGTACGACTCAGCCCGCTCGCGCTGGTTGTCGAGGGAGTTGAAGTGGCTAGCGAGACCTTCGTCGGTGGACTTGCGAGTGTAGACGGCACAGCGCACGGTGGATTCGATGGCGACCGCCGCCGAGGACCGATTCCGCCGCAGACTCGCCATCAACGTTTCCGCTGCGTCAACCCGAAGAAGAGCCGCCCGTTCCACTTCGATCCGGTGACCGCCCGGGCGACCGCCGAGAGCGATCCGTACATCTGGTCGTTCCACTCGAAGCCGTCGTCGCGGACCACGACCCGAATCTCGCCGCCGTGGTAGCTGCGCGTCAGGACGGTGCCGGGCGTGGGTAGCCGCGGGTCGCGCCGCGGCTCTGGACGTCGTTCAGCACCAGGCGTGCCGCTGATCGTTGTGAGACGTGCGACAGGCGTACGTGCGCGCACAAAGTCGTCTATGGCCAGGTCGTCGATCTTCGCCCTAACGGCGCCGTCAAGCCCGCCGTGGGCCATCTCTTGGACGCGCCACGCAAGGCGTCGCCACAGGTACGTACGGTTCCGGCTGCGCGTCGGCTCGCCGTATAGCCGGAACCACTCTTCCCGGAGTTCGGCGACCGTCATCTGCCGCAGCCGGTTGATTTCACGCACGATGTTGCTGTCCATCCTGATCTCCCGCGTGGGCGTGGACCTGGTCAACATGAGGGCTCTCTTCGGCGACGACATCAAGCTCTTTCTGCGGCTCTCCGGGGCGTGAAGTCGCGGACTTGGGGGAGTTCTGTGTTAACCGCAAATAGCCGCGGGCGAGGAGGGTGGCAAGCTCTCGGGACTCGCCAGATCCCATACCCGTTCCCGCCAGTGTCACTGGTCCGCCTCGCCGGTGGCCGCCGGTTCACCGTCGTCGGACGTGCTGGAATTTTGAGGATATTGAGGATATTGAGAGAGAGGAGCAGCAGTTGATTGTGACCCCGGAGAATCGTCAGGGGAGGAGAGAGAGTCTGAAACGCATTTCTGATTACGCTCCTCAATATTCTCAGTATTCTCAATATTCGGATTGACCTCGTAGGTCGAGCTCTTCGGCCGACCCGGACCCTTGCGGTCCTCTCGCGGGAGCTCGCGGAGATACTCGTGCTCCACGAGCAGCCTGAGAGCCGTGCGGAGTTCCGGCATCTTCTTGAACCGACCCTTGGTGCCCTGGAACGCCTCTCGCTCGTTGAACGTCATCTTGTCGTGCCGAGAGACCCAAGCCAATACGTGGCGGGCGTTCTCCACCTCGGGATCGGCACCCATTTCGGCGAACGCGGCCTTGGCATGTGCCAGGAAGTACTCGCCAATCGCGATCGCGCAGGCCACAGTGTCCACGTCGATCCGCCGTGTGTGCGCCGGAGCCACGTCGTACCCGTGCTTGGCAACATGGATGATCCCGCATAATCGCGCCGTTGCGCCGGCAAGCTTCGAGCCCCAATCCGTTATCATTCCCAGCTCACCGAACGGCGCGAGTTGGGGTTCGATCCTCTCCTCGAAAGCCTTGAAGCGCTTGGCCGCAGGCTCATCGAATTGAAGAACGTGAGAAGTCGGCCTCCCGCGCTCATCGGTAGCCAGCGGCATTTCGAGCATGGTCGTCAGGGCGCGATGAAAGGCCTCTCGCACGCGGTCGGGCATTGGCGGGGCATCAACCGTTCGTCGCCCCAAAGGGCTTTCCGGGATCGTGTAGAGGAACCTCGCGAGAAGTCCACGACCGCGAAATCCTGGTTTCGATGCAAGCCCCCTCAAGACATCGTTCTGGACGGTAAGGCCGACGGTCAAACATGGCTGATCCACGCGGTTAGACGGACGTCCGATGCGATCAACTCGGAGTGGATCACCCGCATGGCCCTTTAGGAAGACGTCAAAGTTCGGTGCGTTACTCGCGCTGTATCGGCCAGCCAGTAGATCGAAGATTCCGCCCTCGGGCGATAGCACTGCGAACCGGCCGTCGTGATCGCAGATTAGCTCTCCCAGTTTCTCTGGCGTAACGTCGTCAGCAAACAGGCGGGGACGAGGCGGCACATGCACTTGCGCGAGTTCGTTGGCAGCATAAATCGCTTCTTGCTCAAGCTGTTCACGTTCTCCGACCTTGGCCTTGGAGGCGTTCTTCTCGGCTTCTCGAGTTCGCTTCTGCAAGACACGGCGACGAGTCTCTGCTTCCAGAATTTCGGGTTCAAGTCGCTCGCATTCGGACTTCTCGTGCAGAAGAATCGGACGCGTAACGTCCGCGACCACGGCACTCTTGCGATTCCCGGAATCGAGTACAACCACGACGAAGAGGTTTGTCGGTTCCTGCCATCCGCGACGAACCTCCACCCGAAATCGCCCACCGACGCAGACCGCGCAAGCGGCGAGCACGAGGCAACCAGGTAACGCCGTCGGCGTTTGTGTTGCGAGTGCCTCTGCTCCTACGAAGGCCGAGAGGAAAGGGGGAAGGGAGCCGACCGGAAACTCGGGTAGATCGGCTGTCCGAAACGGGATCGGTTGTCCCCATCCGGCAGAATCAACGGCCGAGTCGTGCATCACGCTGAGGACCTCCGCGGGCAACTCAAGCGCAACGACGTCGGCCAAACCGTGCCCCGCTGCCAAATGGTCCGCTGCGTCCTTGCCCTTCTTCGATTGGACGACTTCGATCGAATCGACGCGGCCTCGAAGACTCCGCGCGACTTGAACTGCGTGTTCGACACCCTGGTTCTTCTTGTCAAATCGATCGGCCCAGATGACAACGCGCTCGGCGTTGGCGAGACACTCGACGTATTCGGGCCGCCATTT
>JAAELY010000157.1 GCA_024226335.1 bacterium | reverse complement strand
GGTATCGCCGACGACGGCAGCTCTATGGGCATCCGTGCCCTTTCCACCGTGCGCACCCTGTTCGATGGTCTTTTTTGCGTTGTCCCAGGCACCACCAGCATTCGACATGAACAATGCCATGAGCACGCCGACCACGGTGACACCCGCGAGCAACCCGCCCAGCGCTTCCTTGCCCAGGAAGGGCAGAAAACCGAAAAGCACCGGCACCGAGACTGCCATGATGCCAGGGGCCAGCATGCGCCGGATGGCCGCCGCCGTGGAAATGTCGACGCAACGCCGGTAGTCGGCCTGGGCCGTACCCTCCAGCAGTCCCGGAATCTCGCGGAACTGGCGGCGAACCTCCTCGATCATCTCGCCCGCCGCGTCTCCGACCGCCCGCATGGCCATGGCGCTGAAGACGAAGGGGACCATGCCGCCGACAAACACACCGGCCATGACCATCGGATTGAGCAGATCCAGAGTGTCGAGGCCGGACTGGGTGCGGAATGCGGCAAACAGGGCCAGGGCCGTGAGCGCAGCGGATCCGATCGCGAAGCCCTTGCCGATGGCCGCCGTCGTATTGCCGACGGCGTCCAGAAGATCGGTGCGCTCGCGCACCTCGGCGGGCAGCTCGCTCATCTCGGCGATGCCACCGGCGTTGTCGGCGATTGGACCGTAGGCGTCGACCGCCAACTGGATACCCACCGTGCACAGCATTCCCAGACCGCCCATTGCGATGCCGTAGAGATCGGCGAGTTCGTAGGCGCCCACGAGCGCGATCGCGACCATCAGGGTCGGGATCGCCGTCGAGACCATGCCCACGCCGAGACCGGCGATGATATTCGTCGCCTCACCAGTCAGCGAAGCTGCGGCAATGCTGTCGACCGGGGGCTTCTCGGTGGCCGTGTAGTACTCCGTCGCCTGGGCGATCACCACACCACCGACCAGGCCCAGAATCATCGCGCCCAGAATGCGCAGCACCGGACCGTCCATGAAAGTCAGACCTGTGAGCTGGCTGATCGCCACCCACGCCACGGGAATCATGATGATCACCGAGCCGAAGATTCCCAGGTTCAGTGCAGTCTGCGGATTGCCGCCCTCGGAAGTGCGCACGAAGAAGGTCGAGACAATCGAGACAATGATGCCCAGGCCGGCGAGCGCGAGCGGAAGGACCACATAGGAGAGCTGGTCGGCGGGCAGAATGCCCTGGGACTGGGCGAATGGAACACCGAGGATCATCGCTGCGATGATCGCACCGACGTAGGACTCGAAGAGGTCTGCACCCATGCCGGCTACGTCGCCGACGTTGTCCCCCACGCAGTCCGCGATCGCAGCCGGGTTGCGCGGATCGTCTTCGGGCAGACCCGCTTCGACTTTGCCGACGAGGTCGGCACCGACGTCGGCCGCCTTGGTGTAGATGCCGCCACCGACGCGCGCAAACAGGGCGATCGAGCTGGCGCCGAGGCTGAAGCCGGAAATCAGGGTCAGTACCTGACCGCGCACGACATCGAGATCCCAACCGTACATACCCGTATACAGAAGCAGGAGGAGCGACAGGCCGAGCACGCCGAGTCCGACGACGCTCATCCCCATGACCGCCCCACCGGAGAATGCGACCTCGAGACCCGCGTTGAGCGAGGTTCGCGCGGCCGCGGCGGTGCGCACGTTCGCCAGTGTGGCAACGCGCATACCGAAATAGCCCGCAAGCGCGGAACAGCCTGCGCCCACGATGAACGAGAGGGCGATCAGATGAGTGCCCTGCGATGCGTAACCCGCCCCGAGCAACACGGTCACCGAAACGACGAAGATACCCAGCACGCGGTATTCCCGGCTGAGGAAAGCCATGGCACCTTCCTGGATGTAACCGGCAATCTCCGCCATGCGTTCCGTGCCGACATCCGCGTTTGCGACGCTTCGCGCGCGCAGCAACGCAAATAGCAGTGCCGCGACGCCCGAGAGCGCGATCAGCAGAATCAATCCACTCACTTGGTCCCCTCCTGTTCCTCGTCATTGGCGACAAGACCGTTGTATCGGTTCATCGCCGCTTCAATTCCGTCTTTGATAAAGGCTTCAACCGCGTCGGCCGCCAGATCGACGGTCTTCGCGAAAACTTCTCGTTCTTCTGAACGCACCTTGGAAAGAAGATGTCCCGTCGCCCCTTCGCGGCCGGGACGACCGACTCCAACGCGCAGTCGAGCGAAATCCTTGCTGCCCAGATGCTCGATCACCGAACGGATTCCGTTGTGACCGCCATGCCCACCTTTCTTTCGGAGACGCAGTGTACCCGAAGGAATGTCCATATCGTCGTACACCAGAATCATGTCCTCGGGTTGGACGGGGAGGTAGCGCATGGCTTCTCCGACCGATTCGCCCGAAAGGTTCATAAAGGTCTGCGGCTTCAAGATTCCAACGTCCTGGTTCAAGAGCCTGCCCCTCCAGAACAACCCCTGGTGCTTTTGCACCTCATCGCCGAGCCCGTAGCGGTCGGCGAGCCGATCGCAGACCTGAAAACCGGCGTTATGCGGTGTGTCGCGATAGCGCTTGCCCGGATTTCCGAGTCCGACGATCAAAAACATCTTGGTGATGCGGCGCTAGCTGTCCCCGCCGGCGTCTCCGCCACCTTCGGCTGGCGTCGCCGGAGCGGCGCCCTCGCCATCGGCCGCAGCGTCCTCTTCCTCTTCGCCCTCGGGCGTTTCTTCTTCTTCGATACGAGGCGCAATGACGTGGACGACTGTATTGGAAGAGTCGGGCACCACCTCGTAAACGTCCGAAGACGCCAGGTCGCTGACGTGGAGCGAGTCTCCGACGTCGAGTTCACTCACATCCAGCTCGAAGAAATCGGGGATCTCCAGCGGCAGGCAGATGATCTCCACATCGCGCATCAATGGCTCGAGCACCCCGCCCATCTCCACACCGATCGCCCTTCCAATCAGATGGATCGGAACGGAGACGTGCAGCCGCTTCTTCGTATCGACCGCGAGCAGATCGCAGTGGATCGGTGTGCGCCTGACGGGATCGCGCTGCAGCTCCTTCACCAGAGCGAGTTTGCCCTTCGCCTGATCGGCGCCCTTGAGGTCGATCAGTGAGTTCGCACCACCTTGCAACACGCGCTCGAGATCGCGTAGGGCGATCTTGAGTGAGACTGGAGCGGTGTCACTGCCGTAGAGCACCGCAGGAACCTGACCGCTGGAGCGCAAGCGCCGCGCGGGGCCTTTACCTGTGCCTTCGCGGACCGATACGTCGAGTTCGAGTCTGTTCATTTCGCCCCCCCCCTCGGCTCCGTTCATACGAACAGTGAGCTGACGGATTCTTCGTTGTGGATGCGTCGGATCGCCTCACCCAGAAGGTGGGAGACCGTAGTCTGTTCGATCCGATCGGCCGCTTCGGTTTCCGGTCGCAACGGGATCGTGTCGGTGACGATCACTCGTTCGATCGGTGATTCCTGGATTCGCTTCATCGCCGGTCCGGAGAAGACCGGATGCGCGATCGCCGCGAGTACGCGATTCGCACCCTCGCCCATCACGGCTTCCGCACATTGGGTGAGGGAGCCTGCGGTATCGCAGATATCGTCGACGATGACGGCGGTCTTGCCCTTCACGTCACCGACGATCTTCATGATCTCCGAGATGTTGGCTCGCTCGCGCCGCTTGTCGGCGATGGCCAGACCCGCGTCGATCCGCTTCGCAAACGCGCGCGCGCGCTCCACACCACCGGCATCCGGTGACACGACCACCACGTCTTCATTGCGCGGAATGGACTCCCGCACCTTGTCCAGAAGCACGGGCATCGCGAAGAGGTTGTCCACGGGAATATTGAAGAAGCCCTGGATCTGCCCGGCGTGCAGATCGATGCACAACATGCGCTGAGCTCCGGAACTCGTGATCAGGTCCGCGACCAGCTTGGCGGTGATCGGGGAGCGCGGGCGAACCTTTCGGTCCTGCCGACTGTAACCATAGTATGGGATGACGGCCGTGACGCGTTTGGCCGAAGCCCGGCGAATCGTATCGAGCAGGATCAACAGCTCCATCAGATTCGTATTGGCCGGCGCACAGGTCGACTGGATGACGAAGACATCCATACCGCGCACGTTCTCGCCCAGTTCGACCGAAGTCTCACCGTCGCTGAACGCCTTCACGTCTGCACGCCCCAATTCCACATCGAGGTATTCGCAGATCTCGGTTGCGAGCGCTGCACTGGCGTTTCCAGCAAAGATCTTGAGAATATTGTTCGTCATGCTCTCAGCCAACCGCCGGCCTCACTAATTGGCTGGGGCGGCAGGGTTGTTTCTTGTTCGTCATGCTCTCAGCCAACCGCCGGCCTAACCAATTGGCTGGGGCGGCAGGATTCGAACCTGCGAATGACGGGTCCAAAGCCCGTTGCCTTACCGCTTGGCGACGCCCCATCCCCAATCGTTCGATGAATCACTCTGGGAGCTTCCCGGTGAACTCACTGCGATTGTCCTCACGCCTTCTGGCAGTTTGACTTCCATCGCAGCGCGTCGTGCCGCGTCCCGATCCCCAAATCTTCCATATACCGTGGGGCCACTTCCACTCATCCCGGTGATCGTCGCGCCGACGTCAGCAAGTGCTTGACGCACCTCCCGGATTTCCGGATGACGTCGCGCAGCAGCGAACTCGAGATCGTTTGGGGGATCGGAAGAAATCCCCTTGGGCCCCAGAAGCGCCGCGATACTAGACCCATCCCGCGGGAGCGTCAATTGACGGGACGCTTCGGAGTAGGCCCAGGGAGTCGAGATCGGAAACGAAAAGACCCCGAGCAGCCACCACATCTCAGGCATCGACCCGATCGGCTCCAGCAGTTCTCCCACTCCGCGGCCCCGAGCGGGCCTGGGATCGAGAAAGAAAGGGACATCGGCGCCAATTTCGCGCGCGATCTCGCTGCGACGTGTGTCCGATAACCTCCCGCCAGAGAGGAGTTCGACCCCCAGGATGGCCATGGCCGCATCGGCCGAACCACCCCCCAATCCAGCCGCAATCGGAATGTGTTTTTCCAGCCGAATCCGGATCCCGTGGGAGAAATCGAGGGCCCGGGCGGCGGCCTGGGCGCCCCGGGTGGCCAGATTGTCGGACCCGGCCGCGAGCTCCGCTCCGCGGATCGTCAGCTCGATCCCGGACACGGGCGCCAACTCCATTTCGAGTCGATCGAAGAGGCGCAGGGGCAGGAAGACCGTGTCGATATCGTGATAGCCGTCTGGCCGCCGAGCCATCAGCTCCAATCCCAGATTCAGCTTGGCCGGCGCGCGGAGTTCAATCACGTCCGGGCCGATCAGCCCTTGTTCGCCTCGACGAAGCGCATCCGCAGGTCGTGCAGCACACCTTCGAGCAGGCGTCCTTCTTCCTCGGTCAGATTGCCGGCCGTCTTTTCTTTCAACACCTCGAGGATGTCGATCGTCTGGCGCGCCATGGGCAGATTCTGTTCGGGCGCGCTGCCGCCTTCCTCCGTGGCCACTCCGAGGTGAACGAGCACCGAGGTCGACAGCGAAAGCACCAGAGTGGCGAAGGTCATCTTCGGCAGGCCGATGCCGGCGACCTCTTCGGAGTCTTCCATCTTGAAACCGCTCTTTCCGGTCTGTTCGGCTTTCATTTCGAAATCTCCTCTGTGGATTCCCGGGTCTTCGACTCCTCGGTCGTGTCGGAGTCGTCCGCCGTGGGATCCACACCGGTTTCTTCCAGGATGCGCAGCAACCTGCGCCCTTCGAGTATCCGCTGAATGGCCGTGATGGTCGAGCCGATGGCCACCAGGAACAGGGCCAGCTGGATCCAGCCCGTGAGAGCTCCCAGGATCAGGATGCCGAAGCGCTCGCCGCGCTCCACGAAACCAACCGCGAGTTTGTTCAGCCGCTTCTCGGCGCTGGCGCGCGTGTAGCTGGTCATGATCGAGCCGGAGAGCGCCCATAGGCCGAGTACTGCTCCGGCAACGTCGCCCCGCCCGGCGGCACCGGCGATCAGTCCTCCAAAGACCAGGAGGTCGCTGAGGCGGTCGATCGAGGAATCGAAGAAGGCGCCGGCGGTCGAACTGAGGCCCTGCTGGCGAGCGACCACGCCGTCGACCAGATCGAAGAAGCCGGCGACCATCAGCAAGAGGCCCCCGGCGAAAAGGTGATTGGCGGCCAGCGCCACAGCGGCGATCCCCGACACGAACGCCCCGACGAGAGTCAGCACATCGGGATGGATTCGCAGCCGCGCGACGAACGGAAAGATCCGCCGGACCGTCTGGTCGAGGTCGGCACCCATGCGGGACTTGATCACGGAGGGGGGGCTCCTCGAGAAGCCGATCTGCTAGAGATCGGCCTCGTTCACCGGAATGACGGGCGGACGCGGCGCCGGTGGTGCCTTGGCCTCTTCGATGAAGCGCTCGATGCGGTCGCGGCGAGCCGCCTGCTCGTTGAGCATATTCTGCTTGAAATCGTCCACCTGCTCGTCCGAGAGCGACGTGACGCGATCCGCCAGATCGGGCTGAGCTTCGATGTGCTCTTCGATCGCCGGAAGGTCTTCGGGATTCGTTCGATTGGTGCGCTCGATGAGTCGCGTGTCGTGGGGGTCCAGCTGCTTCATACGCTCTTCTCCTGAGTCGGCGAATTGGGATCGGCATTCTAACAACGAAGAGGCGACTGCGCCGGGCCCCTGTTGACACCGCGGCCCGAGCTTCCTAGTTTGGGAAAACCGTGAAATTTCAGCCACTTACAACCGGTATACCCGAAAACCAGGCGCGCGGGGCCCGGAGCCGCGCATCGAGGCTTTGCGAAACGGTCGGTCGGCGGGGGGGGCATCGGCCCGTTCTGAGCATCGCCCTCGCCTCGTGGGTCACCTTTGTTGGCCTGTCTTTCGGTTGCGCCACCACGCCACCGGATGAAGATCTGCCGTCTGCCGAGCGCTACTACAAGCGGGGACTCGAGACCCTGGAAGGCCGTCGCATCTTCCTCTTTTTCCACGATATCGATTACCCGAAGGCCATCGAGTACTTCCAGGAGGTCATCGACAACTACCCCTACAGCGAGTTTGCGACCCTCGCCGCACTCCAGATCGGTGACATCCATTTCAACGCCGAGGACTTTGAAGAAGCGCGGAGCTTTTACCAGGATTTTGTCGAGCTACATCCGACCCACGAGAAGGTCCCGTACGCGATCTACCGCAATGGGCTGTGCTCATTCGCGCAGATGCGCGAGGCTGACCGGGATCAAGAAGCTACGGGTGCTGCAATCGAACAGTTCAGCGCATTGATCGAACGCTACCCGGGAACCGACGCGGCCGAAGAAGCGCGTACCAAACGCAAGACCGCCGAGGATCGACTCGCCGAACGGGAAATCATCGTCGGCGATTTCTACTTCGAACGCGGCGAGTATCACGCCGCGATCCCGCGTTACCGAGGAGCGCTGAGCACCTACCCTACGCATGCCAGACGGCCCTACACGATCGCCCGACTGGGTACCTCGCTCAAGCGCATTCGTCGCTATCGCGAGGCGGAGCAGCTCTTTCGTAGCGTGCTCGGCTTTGAGGATCTCGAAGACGAATTGGTCGACGAAATCCGAGCGGAACTCCAGGATCTGGCCGCGATCGAGAGCGAGGGCAACTACTTGTTGCCGGAGTCGTGCACGACCGACCCCAATCCCGCCTGCAACTGAGACGACTCGAAGCAGCGACTTCTCGGGCGGACTACTGGTCGAGCGAGAGCAGCGCCTCGTTCAAGAAACTCACGGGCACATCGTCTGGCGTCACGTCGCGAATCAGGATTGCCCGGAACTGGTCGAGTTGGTCCCCGGACAACCCGGCCGCTTCGGCGCGCTCCAGAAGTTCCCGCAGCGTCGACAGATAGTAGTCCGCCGGATCACCCTTGCGTTCACTGCGCAGGTGGCGAGCGAAGTCCGCACCCGAAAAACTCGCTCCACTTCCGCGATAGAACGCGATCGCTTCGGCAAACACACCCCGCGCCGCCGGACCGCGACCGACCCCGGGTAGTCCCGTACTCGGATCGAATTGCGCGGACGGACCCAGCACGAACATGGCGGTGTAGCTCTGCAAGAGCTGGCGAAACGGATCGTCTTCGATCCGCGGCTCGTCTTCGACGAGCTGCGCGAACGAGTCACCCGCGAGCGCCCGCTCCAGCAACGCAAACAGCTCGTCCGCGAGCAGCGGTCGCTCCAGAGCTATGTCCCCCGCCAGCAATCCCAGCACTTGCTTGGGCAGAGCTGCGACCTGGATCGGCGCGGCCTCCAACTGTCGACCCGCCTCGAACAGGACCGGTCCAGTTGCCGTCACATCGAGCAAGCTGTCGGCGTCCATCAGATCATCTTCGCTCAGTTCGCTTCCGTCCAGATTCAGCATGCGACGTCTGGTCGAATCGTTGACCAACGCGTCGCTGACTTCAATACCGCTGGGTGTCGCAACCGTAACTCCGACCGGCGCCTGATTTGCGCTCACGAAATTGGCATTCCAGTCCGTACCGGGTCCGCTCGCCGAGATCGAGCCCGCATTGACGGCGATCTCCATCGCGTTGAGGGACCCGAGCCTTGCGTTTCCAGCGGCCGAAACGTCCAGCTTCCCGACAGCCGTCAGAATCTCGCCGGAACCCATCGTCAGATCCCCCGTCGATGCGATCAACTCGAGATCTCCCGCGGAGCCCATGGTCGGGGTTTCCGACGCGTCCCGTCCCTGCGGGTTCAACGCGATCGTTCCGGCGGCGATACGTCGCACCTCTCCGGGATAGGCCGCGACAAACTCGATCGAGCCAGCATTCAAGCTTAGCGTGGAGCCGTCCAGGGCAACATCTCGGGTGGCAATACCTCCCGCAAAGACCTCCAGACTTCCAGTTCCAGAGACCCGCGATGCAAAATCGATCCGATTGCCGAACACCAGGATCTCATCCGCGGTCTCCCCTGTACCACGGATCTCGATGCCATCACCCGCCCGCAATTCCAGCCCATCGGAATCTTCGTCAAGGTGGATGCCCCCGGTGGGAGTGCCCGATTGCGCGTCTGAATCTTCAGGGGGCAAGAGGCCGAGATCGTCGCGAGTCTCAGAATTGGTCGCGAGAACCAGCGTACCCTCTTCGGCCTCTACGCGTTCCGCCATAGCACCTAACATACCAGGTCCGATCAAAACCAGATCCTGTGACGCCCATATGTTTCCACCGATATGAAAACCCTTCTCACCACCCACCGACAAGCTTCCATCCTCTTTACCCAGCGAGCCCAGGTACTCGACCCAGCCTTCACTCGACAGCAGGCGCTGTTCATTGTTTGCAGTCAGCAAGACCTTCTTGTCGGCGGCAACGTCCGTCGCGAGAATCAGATCGCGCCGCGCGATCACATCTCCGGCGAGCACAATATTGCCTTCGCCACTGATCAGGTCGAGCCCGCCATTGACAAACGCAGCTTCGGAAGTTGTTTCGACATCACCCAGGGTCAGATCCCCCAGGGCATCGACCGTGACGTCGGAAGAGTCTTCAGATTCAGACTTCAGGCCGCCGGCGGCCTCCAGGCTACCGTTATGCACCCAGACGGCCTGACCCTCTTTTCCGGAAAAGCCGATGGTTCCTTCGACCTGTACGTTGCCGTTGGTGACCGTCACATCGCCTGCTGTGTCGAGTCCACCGTCGGAAACTTTCAGATCACCGTCCAGCGACGCGTTCGAGAGAAGATCCAGTTTTTGCACGTCTAGCCCACCGGTCACCTTTACGGATTCCGAGCTATCGGTACCGCCACCTAACGTCAACTCACTTCCGGTGACATCGGCCCCATTGACTTGAACTTCGTTCTTGTACGACTGGAACTGGATCTCCATACCTTCGACACCGTCATCGCCGAGCGTATCGAGCGCCAGGAAATCCGCGACGTCGTCCTGCGAAAACCCGGAGTTGCGAGCAAAGGCGCGACGCTGATCGGCCTCTGAGTCCGACGCCTGCAACTCGATACCCGCTGCAAGACTGATCTCGGCGATGTCGTCGCTTTCGGCGTCGCTCGAACCCGCAGCCAGATCGATCTCGTCGGCGACGATCTTCGTCACACCGGCCTCCAGGAGCAGGTTTCCGGTGCCATCGGCACCAGCTTTCAAAACGACGGATGTGCGACCCGTCGCCGTTTCACCCGTGAGGGTGTGCATCGTGAGATCTCCGTTCACTCGGATATCGTCGGATGCCGTCGCGTTCAGGGTCGTCGCATCGACCGTGCTGGTAAACTCCAGATCTCCGGTCGCATTTACCGTCAGTCTGCGGGCCGTCTCATCGGTCTTATCGACTTCCGTGTCCGTGCCCGTGTCCGTGTCTTCTTCGAGGACCAGTACTGGCGTGCGACTCACCGCACCGTCGAAGAGCACGTTTGCACCGACGACACTGGCTTCTTCTCCGTCGGGAAGAGGTTCTGATCGACCAATCCTGATTCCGTTCTCTCCCTCGCTCGTAAGAGTCACGTCGCCGCGTTTTGAAGCGTCGCTGCCGGTGGTGCTGATTGCGCCGGCGAGAGTCAGGGTCTGTTCCGCCGTCAGCTCAATCCGTGGAGCGACGGATTGACCGAGACCGGCCGTCGTCACGTCGGTCACGGTGATGTTCTTCGCCTGAACACTCAGAACCGGATCCGAGGAGGATGAATAGGCCGACTGAAAGGAGATCTTGCCATCCGATTGCACGTCTTCACCGGCGATCAGCCGGAATGCCGTTCCGCTGCTCGAATCCGCGCCTTCGTCAAAGCTCAGATCCTTGAGCGCCGTGATGCTGCCTGACGTGGCTTCGAGTTTGCGCTCCGCCTCGGCGGGGCTCCGGAAATCGGTATTCGACTCGAGGGTGATGTCCCCCTCGCTGGCGGTCACGTTCTGGTGGAAGACCGCGCTCGCATCCAATTGAAGTTCTGGTTCCAGATCGAGGATCGTCAGCTCGCGAACGACGAGATCTGTATCTGCGCTCGAATCCACTTCGACGCCCTCCCGGCCGCCGAGAGTCAGAGCCGTTCCCTCGATCAGATCAATCGTGTTCACGACGACCGATCCACCCTTGGAACGGAGTTCGAGCGCACCGTCGTAATCGACGCCCAGGTTCGGAATGTGCGTCGTGTCATCGATCGTCTTGTCCTGCGCGAGTGAAAAGCTCTCGAGTCCCGAGAACTCGACCGCCGAATCGACGAGTACTTCAGCCTCCGCAGCTTCGCCGCTTATTCCGTTACCGGCTTCGAGTTCCAGTTCTCGCACCGCGAGCTGAACGCCGGCTTCGATCAAGGTGTTTCCCGATCCGTCGCGACCCGCGTGCGTTACCAGGCGGTCGGTATTCACATTGGCAGACACCCGAACTTCGTCGTTGGAAAGCAGCTGCAGTTCGCTCCCGGCTTCGGGCTCGTCAAACACAGAGTCGAGTACGACGTCACCCAGATCGGATTGGAATACGAGTCGATCGGCATTCACACCGGCGAAGTCGTCCAGGTCGATAGCGGCATCCTGGTGAATCTTCAGCTCCTCGGGCCGCGCAGTGCCGTCAGATTTCTTGAACTCCACGTTCGCGAGCTCGACTACGGCGGGTACGTTTTCGGCACCGGACCCGGCTCTCAACTCGATCTCGTCTGCGGAGATCACGACCGGCGTGTCGGCGCTTCCGACGAGACTCAGCTTCCGCTGTGTATCAGTGATCGCCCCCTCTCCCGCATGCATCAGAAGTGAGGCTCCGGCGGTCACGTTCTGACTCACCGTGATGTCGCTGTCCGCGCGCAGAATCAGATTGGCGCTCGTTTCCAGGGCGACGTCCCCATCGAGCGTCATCTCGTCGGGGGTGTCGATCGTTACGGTCTTGGCCCCGATCAGCCCGAGCACCCGGGCAATCTCTGCGCCTGCGATCGCCACACCCTGGAAGTACGAGAACTCCTCCTCGACATCGAAATCAGCGTCGGAGAGTCCGTCGGCGATCAACACCTGGCTATCCACTGAACCCTGGCCGAGTCTGAGGCTCTTGGAACGGATATTCGCACCCAGATTTAGACTGAGTGTTTCGCTGCCCTTCAGAGCGAGGTTCGCAAATTCGGTGTCGGTGGACTCTTTGGTCAGCGAACTCTCGACGATCAGCTCTCGCGCGTTCACGGTCTGAGACAGCGTCGGATCCCGATCGAATACCGCACCCTGGTCGAGTACGAACTGTCCCGCCTCGTCTCCTTTGACGAGAATCTCCGCACCTGACATCGAGAACTTGTCCGCGATCGTCAGATTGCCGTCGGACACCTCAATATCGCCGTCGAGATCGATCGAGACCCCGTCCACGGCTGAGTCTGTATCCGCATCGAGAAGCAGGTCTCCGGTGGTTGCCTTCCAGAGGGTGAAGAGCTGTTCTTCTTCCGGGCTCGTCTGCTCTTCTTCCGAGCTCGTCTGCTCTTCTTCCGGGCTCCCCAACAGAATACGGCCCTTCTCGGCAACGATGGACTGGTCGTACCCAGCTACGTCATCGTCGGGCTCGCCATCCAGAATCACCGTAGAATCAAGAACGATATCGCCCTCGGTGGCTCTCAGGTTGCCACTAAAGGTGGAACGGGCCGTACCCGAGGTCACTTCGAGCGAACGCACCACGAGGTCTCCATCCACCTCTACACCCGCTCTCCGCAGGATGAATCCTCCCAGTACCTCGGTGCCTTCTATCGCTCGGCTCTCCAGTTGCAGATTGGATTTCGCAAGCAAGGCTTCCGCCACACTGGCTTCATCGGCGTTGAGATTTCTGAGATCGATCAGGATCCCGCCCCGGTCCGAACGCAGGTGCAGGTCAATCTGGTCCTCGACCACAAGCCCGGCAATCGAGTTCTGCGTCAGAAAACTCTCGTCGATCCAGAGACCCTGGGAGATCGAAAGCCCTCCAGGAGCCGCTTCTTCGACCAGATCCAGATTCTGCAGTTTCGTGTCTTCGTCGAATTCAATGGACTCATAATCCGATTCATCACCAGCGCTCAGATTGATCTGGTCGCCGCGAAGCGTCACCGCCCCAAGGATGAGAGCGCCGTTGCCGTCGGTGCCCGAAGAAAGCGTCAATTCCGCAGCGCTCAGATCCGTCTGAACATCGAGGGCTCCGGCGGAGAGCAGTTCGAGACTAGCGTCGGGATTCAGGTCGCCGCCTTCCACGCTAAGATCGCCTTCGCTCTGCATTCGGACCGAGGGACCCGAAAGCACGGTAGGGTCCGAGATCGTGAGTGTATCGGGATCCGACACATCGGCTGTGGCGGTCGAGAAGTCGACCGGGTCCTCCAGAACGACCAGTTCCGAACCCGTTCCGGAACATTTCGAACCGGCGCAGATCTCGAGTTTTTCCGTCGCCGCGATCGCAGCCTCGACCGCAACATCGGCACCCGACGAAATCAGGGAGATATTCTTGGCGCTCATCGTTCCCCGGTAGGTGAGTCCGCCGCTGGCCAGCTGCATCGCAGTTCCGACGAGATCGCCGGCGGCCAGACCGACCTTGGCGGCCAGACCGACCCTGAGTTCACCGCCACCGGCGTCGATGACAGAGTCGCTCTCGAACTCCACACCGGTGAGGACCGGGTCTCCGAGTGCGTCCTCCAGCGTCTCCGCCAGACCATTGATCGTCACGGACACGTCGTAGTCGCCCAGACCGTTATTCACCCGCGCGATTGTCACGTCCGAACCGCTGATGAGTACGAAGAAGCCGTTCTCACCCTGAGGACCAATCGTTCCGGCGTTCACGACGTGGCGCCCGATCAGGTCGACGACCTCAGCGGTGATCTGACCGAGGTTCTCCACCTTGCCGACCAGTTGTTGATAACGCACGCGCTCGTCGAGGTCGGGGCTGGCGAGAACATTGTTCACGTCGGTCTCGTCATAAGAACCCGCTGAGGCGTGAAGACCGGTCACGTCGATTTCAGCATTCTCGCCGAACAGGATGCCTGCCGGATTGATCAGGTACACGTGACCGTTCGAGAACAACTTACCGTCGATGCTGGTCGGATCGGCGCTATTGATCCGCCCCAGGTGGCTCCCGCCGTCGAGGTCTGCACCGACGTCATTGGTGATCCTCACCTCGACGGTCTCGTTCGCCAGGATGTCGAAACTGCGGTAGTCCGCCACGCTTTGATCGGTCGCGGTGATCACGGTATCGAGACCCGTCGTGTTGACGCTGGTGTCTCCCTTCACCTCAGTCTCGAGATCGGGCGCGGCTAGCGCAGGAGGCGCCGCAATCAGGGCGCACAGAAGGATGACGAGAGCTTGTTCGATTGTTTTGAAAAGACTCTGCATGATCAGTACCGGAGGGTCGCCTGGACGTGAGTTTCAGAATTGCCGCTGTCGACGCGACGCACTGCGGATTGGGCGATCCCGTAGTCCAGGCGCAGGCTCAGGTTGCGACGCAGGATCAGTTCAATGCCGATGCCAAGTGACGCCAGCGTCTCGTCATCTTCGCCGACCAATGAGTCACTGAACGTGACGTATCCCCAGTCGAAGAAGCCGCGCAGAACCAGATCCCAGTCCGGGCGCCCGTACACGCGCTGCGGCGCGACACGGAACGCGCCAATGACCGGATAGTCGCGCGGAGGTTCGGGACGCAAGCTTCGCGGCCAGTGGTAGCGATATTCAGCTGACATCAACATTCCGCTGTCCGCGGAGATCGTCGACTGCGGGTAGCCGCGTACACTGTGGAAACCACCGAGCACGAATTCGGACTGCGGAATCAGGCGCGTGTCGAAAGCGTACTGACCGCGCGTGCGCAGTGCGATCTCGTGCGCCAGGGTCGAACTGCTGGAGGTACGGTCGTAGCGCCAGGCCTCGCCATTGAACCAGGGTTCGAGGTAGAACGTGTAGTTGCCGCTCCAGCGCAGCAGGCGCCAGTCGTCGTCGACCTGCGACCGCCCCAACAGAAAGAGCTCGTCTTCTCGCGAAGAGGTACCGGCGAGCGAAGACAGGTTTGCTTCGAAGCCCAGCGATGCGCTCAACGCCGAAGTATCGGCGTAGCGTTCGACTTCGAGAGCCAGCGAAGGCACGAGAAACGTTTCCTCCCCCTTGGGACTCGCGATGTTCGAAACCTCGATGTCCATCCAGCGCAGACCGCCAACCAGATCGACGAAGAGTTTCCGCCGCTGGTATACGTTGCGCACGAGTTCTGCGCCCGCGTTCCACTGCGTACCTTCGAATTTCTCGCCCGCAAACGCGTACTGGGATGCACTGTAGTCGCTCCAACCGGCCTTCAGACGCAGACGCATGCTCAGCGGAACACCGATCTCGTAGGACCCGAACGCGGCGTGCACGTCGTCGAAGTCGCCGGTCACGTAGTCGAAGCGCAGCACGTCGTCGTGCCCTGTGAACTGCGAGTGAGAAAAACCGAAACGCTGGCGAGACTCCGTCGTCTGCTCGGTTCCGGTATTCGACCACTGGCTGTACAGCGTCCAGGGGCGCTCCTCGGCGACCAGATAGTCCACGAATACCCCACCGTGTTGGCGAGCGGGAGTCATCGAGACATCGACACGACGTCCCGGATAACGACTGGCGCTGGCCAGGTAGTCGTCGAGTTGTGTTCGCGACAGGAGATCGCCCTGATCGCGCTGGCCCGCGCCCACGGGTTGTAGTGGAGATGATTCCTTGATTCGGCGGTGGGCCGGTGCGTCGACAGGCTCCACGGCACCGCTCTTCGGCCCCCTCGCGAAAGCGCGCAGGCCCGCGACCCGTCCCGTATGCACGACGATCCGCAACTCGGTCTGTCCCCGCTCGCGCCGATCTTCTCCAGTGTCCGGGTCGATGTCCTCCGGATGAGGTGAAACGAAGACGCCGATCAGACCCCGGCGCTCGAACTCGCGCACGATCTGTTCGTTGAGTTCGCGCAATCCGGTCGCGTAGATCTGCATTGGCGCGTGACGCTCAATCTCGGAGATCTCCACGAAGATGTTCCGACCGCCGCGGCGGGCGCCGACGTAGCCATCCCCCGCATTCCCGAAGCCGAGTTGCGTCTCGCGAATCTCGGCGAGTGGTGGATGCAACGGGTGAGCCTGTGCGTACTCGACCCGGATCGCACTGACGAGATAGAGCGGACCCTGGGTGGCGGAGTGCTCACCTCGAACGCTGCGGCTTGCGGCCGCCCACCCCGTGTCGGGAGCAAGCAAGAGCAAAAACAGCGCGAACGAGGCCAGCCATCGCTGGGTGGGGGGGTATTTCAAAGCTGCCGGTCTCCATGGGGCGGAGGTCGGTTTTCAAGACCGGTGCCCGCTCCTATTTAACTTGGCAGGGGGGCGAAAGTCAATCATTCCGACGCCACGATAATCCGCGTAACATGCTAATTTTGCGTGGATTTTGCGACATCCCTGCCTGTATCACCCACCCGCAGAGCGGGCCGAAAAGGCCCCGTCGCGAGGCTGCTTCACGGGACTCCGAAAACTGCCAGAAGGAGCGTTTTCAGGGGCTCTCGCAGACCGAAAATAAATCAGCCCGCAGCCGACTCGATCAGCTCCACGAAGCGCTCGAGCGCCTGCGGAACGCCGTCGGGCTGGTTGCCGCCTGCCTGCGCAAAGTCCGGTCGGCCACCTCCCGACCCGCCGACTAGAGTCGAGATCTCCTTGACCAGCGCGCCGGCCTTGAACCGGTTGGTCAGGTCCGAGGTAACGCCCAGGGCCAGCGAAACCTTGTCGTTCTGACGCACCGCCAGCAGAACCAGGCCCGAGCCGAGGCGCTGCTTCAGCTCGTCGATCATCTGACGCAGTTCCTTGGGATTGGCATCCTCGACTTCGGCTGCGATCAGCTTCACACCGGCAACTTCGCGTGCGCTCTGCAAGGGATCGCCCGAGCCACCGCGCCGCATCTGCGCACGCGTCTTCTCGAGTTCGCGTTCGAGTTCACGCTGCCGTTCGAGCATTTTCGAGATGCGTTCGGGCAGATCGGCGGGACTTGCGCGCAACAGTCCGGAAGCCTCGCGCAACAGGCTTTCGTCTCGGCGGCTCTGCTGGATGACCCCGAAACCGGTCTGTGCCTCGACGCGCCGCACGCCCGCGCCAATTGCGGATTGCCCGATGATGCGGAAGCAACCGATGTCGCCCGTCGCGCTGGCGTGGGTACCTCCGCATAGCTCGACGGAAGGACCAAAAGTGACGACTCGCACCTCATCGCCGTACTTCTCACTGAACATCGCGATTGCACCTGCCGCGATCGCATCCGGGTACGACCGGGTCTCCACACTGGAGCCGATGTTCTCGAAGATCAATCCGTTGACCAGATCCTCGACCTCGCGAATCTCGTCGCCGGTCAGCGGATTGTCGTGCGTGAAATCGAAGCGAAGACGCTCTGGACCGACGAGCGATCCAGCCTGCGTGACCTGGGAACCCAGTACCTGGCGCAGAGCCCACTGGAAGAGGTGCGTCCCAGAGTGGTTGCGAAACGTCGCCGCGCGTTGCTCGCGATCGACTTCGAGCTGCACGTCTTCACCGGAGCGGATCGTTCCGATGCCGACACAGCCGGTGTGTACGATCAGTCCCTCGACGGGTCTCTGTACGTCTTCGACCTCGACGGCTCCGGATTCGGTGCTGATCTTGCCGACATCCCCCACCTGGCCGCCGCTCTCCGCGTAAAACGGCGTCGTCGGTACGATCACCTCGACGCGCTCGCCTTCGCTCGCCTGTTGGACGCGCTCGCCCGCGACCAGGATCGCTGAGATCTTCGAACGCCCTGCAAGCTGTTCGTAACCGACGAACTCCGAAGAAAGCTCGTTCGCCAGTGCGTTGTAGACTTCGGCCGGTGCGGCCTCGCCCGAACCCTTCCAGGCTGCGCGTGCTCGTTCAGCCTGTTCGCGCATGCACTCGTCGAAACGATCCTGATCGTAATCCAGGCCGTGTCCCCGCAGAATGTCCTGCGTCAGGTCGGTTGGAAACCCGAAAGTGTCGTAGAGCTGGAACACCACGTCGCCGGAGAGTCTCGTGTGCTTGTCGCGGCGCACCGCGACAATCTGCTCGTCCAAGAGTGCGAGCCCACGCCCGAGCGTCTTGAGGAAGCGTTCTTCTTCCTTGCGGATCGTGTCGCGAATGAAATCCCGGCGCTCGCGGATTTCGGGAAAGGCGGCACCCATCTCCTGGATCACCGTATCCGCCACCTCGAAGAGGAAGGGCTCATCAATTCCGAGCAAGACGCCGTGGCGCGCAGCCCGGCGCAGAACGCGACGCAAGACGTATCCGCGACCCGCATTGCTGGGCAAGACGCCGTCGCCGATCAGGAAGGTGCAAGCGCGCACGTGGTCGGTCACCACGCGAATCGAAACGTCTTTGTCGGGATCGCTACCGTACTCGTAGCCCGCGATCTGCTGTACGCGCGCCATGATCGGTCGAAACAGGTCAGTATCGTAGTTGCTGGTGACACCCTGCATCACCGTCGCGATGCGCTCGAGCCCCAGGCCGGTATCGACACTGGGACTCGGCAATTCTTTACGTGTCCCGTCCGGCGCCTGCTCGAACTGCATGAACACCAGATTCCAGAGTTCGAGGAAACCCGGACCCGAAGGGTCACCCCCTTTCTCCATGATCTCGGGATCAGTGATCAGGTGGATCTCCGAACAGGGACCACAGGGACCGGTATCCCCCATCTGCCAGAAGTTCTCCGCATCGTCGAGGCGGAAAATGCGCTCTTCGGCCAGGCCGATCTCGTCACGCCAGAGTTCGTAGGCCTCCTGATCGTCCTTGTGCACCGAGACCACGAGTCGTTCGGGAGCCAGACCCACAATATTCGTCAGGAAGTCCCAGCCGTACTCGATCGCTTCGCGCTTGAAGTAATCGCCGAACGAGAAATTGCCGAGCATCTCGAAGAGCGTCTGATGCGAAGGGGATCGGCCGACCTCTTCGAGGTCGTTGTGTTTGCCCGAAACCCGCATGCAGCGCTGGGAGGAGACCGCGCGATTGTAGTCGCGGCTCTCTTCGCCGGTGAACACGCGCTTGAACGGCACCATGCCCGCGTTCGTGAACATGAGCGTGGCGTCCCCCTGTGGAACTGTGGGAGCTGACGGGACCACCTGGTGGCCCCGCTCCGCGAAGTAGTCCAGAAACGCCTGTCTGATTTCGTTGCCCGTCATGCGACGAGAGCATAGCGCCTGGAAGTTTTCGCGGCAGAAGCCACCGGAACTCCACGAAGGGATCGGAGCCGACTCCGAACGGGAAGCTGGGCCCAGACCCGAGACGACTCGCGACACCTGGCCGCCGAAGCACCCATGCTTCCCGCAGCAGTCATGGGTCAGCCTGCTAGAAACGCTCGATCTTCAGCCCGTCTTCCGGCTCGGCATCGAGCAGGTCGATGTCGGCCTCGCTGGCGTCTTCCTCGAAATCGTCCCAGGTGCTATCCGAAGTGCCCGAAATGCCCTTGAAACGCAGGGCGAAGTCGTCGGGGTTGGACACATGAGTCAACGCCTCGTCGTAGGCGACGACTCCGTTCTTCACATGGGCCATCAGAGACTGGTCAAAGGACTGCATGCCGTAGCTCACATAGCCCTTGGCGATCGCATCCGGGATCTCTTTGCTCAATTCCTTGTCGGCGATGCACTCGCGTATGCGCGAGGTCGAGATCATGACCTCAACCGCGGGCACGCGACCCTTGCCGTCGGCGCGGGGAACGAGACGCTGGCTGATGATTCCCTTGATGATCGATGCCAGCTGGAGACGAATCTGAGGCTGCTGATGCGGAGGGAAGGCCGACACAATTCGGGTGATGGTCTCGGCGGCATCGATCGTGTGCAGGGTCGACATGACCAGATGACCGGTCTCGGCCGCCGTGAGCGCCGTTTCGATCGTCTCGAAGTCGCGCATCTCACCCAGCAGGATCACGTCTGGATCCTGACGGAGAGCTGCCCGTAGTGCGTTGGAGAAGCTGAGCGTGTCGACACCGATCTCGCGCTGGTTGACGACCGAGCGCTTGTCTCGGATCAGGAACTCGATCGGATCCTCGATGGTCATGATATGACAGGTGCGATTCGTATTGATCGCATCGATCATCGCCGCCAGGGTGGTCGACTTTCCGGAACCGGTGGTTCCGGTGACCAGGATCAAGCCGCGCGGCTCCATGGCAATCTTCTCGACCACTTTGGGCAGCACGAGTTGGTCGATGGTCTTGACGCCGAACGGAATCACACGAAAGACGACACCCGCCGTCCCTCTTTGCATGAACGCGTTTACGCGAAATCGGCCGAGACCCGCGATCGAGTACGCCAGGTCGATCTCGTGGTTCTTCTCGAACTGAGCCTTCTGGCCCGGCGTCATGATCTTGTCGCAGATCTCCTTGAGCTTTTCGGGGCCCAATCGCTCGCTGTTCTTTAGCGGAACGAGCGCTCCATCCACACGGAACAGAGGAGGAAGACCTGCCTTCAGATGGATGTCAGATGCATTTCCCTTGATGGCGATCGTCAGGATTTCGTTCAGGTCCATTCCAGCCAAGCCGAACCGCCCCTCGGTCGGTACCTGCGTTCATCGGGAATCGCTGAACGGACAGCACCGGTGGTTACCGGAGGTTGATCGACGTGAGCCAGAACGATCTTGAGGCGTAGCGGGCGAGGCTTCGCGCCGGATGCGTACTCTTTACGCCTTTGCTGCCGCCTCTTTCTCGGGTGCACCTTCCGCCGTTCCGGCCGGACTCTCGAAGGCGACCGGGGCCTTGCGCTTGATACCCGCGTGGCCGTACACCAGTTCGGCAACTCGACCGTAGACCTCCGGGTTCTCGCGCAGGAACTTCTTGGAATTCTCCCGGCCCTGCCCGATCCGAGTGCCCTCGAAGCTGTACCAGGTGCCGCTCTTCTCGAGCAGTCCGAAGTCGGTCGCCAGGTCGAGAATATCGCCTTCGCGTGAAATGCCCTGATTGAACATCAGGTCGAACTCCGCCTGCCGGAACGGTGGCGCGCACTTGTTCTTGACCACCTTGACGCGCGTGCGATTGCCGATCGCTTCGGTACCGTCCTTGATCTGGCCAATACGTCGTACGTCCAGTCGCACCGATGAGTAAAACTTCAGAGCGTTTCCACCCGAGGTCGTCTCGGGATTGCCGAACATCACGCCGATCTTCATGCGGATCTGGTTGATGAAGACCATCGCCGTGCTGGAACGCGCCAGGTTTCCGGTCAGCTTGCGCAACGCCTGACTCATGAGTCGGGCCTGCAAACCTACGTGGGTATCCCCCATTTCACCTTCGATCTCGGCGCGCGGCACGAGCGCCGCGACGGAGTCGATCACGATCATCTCGATGGCCCCGGAGCGCACGAGCATGTCGGCGATCTCGAGCGCCTGCTCCCCGGTGTCGGGTTGCGAAACGAGCAGTTCTTCGACGTTGACACCCAGCTTCGCGGCGTAGCTCACGTCAAGTGCGTGCTCAGCGTCGATGAACGCGGCGACGCCACCGGCGCGCTGGCACTCGGCCACCGCGTGCAGAGCGAGTGTGGTCTTGCCCGAGGATTCCGGACCGTACACTTCGATGACGCGGCCGCGCGGCAGTCCCCCGATACCGAGGGCGATGTCGAGACCTGGAGAGCCCGTCGAGATGACCGGAACTTCCTGGCCCAGCTGGTCCGCGCCCATCTTCATGATCGCGCCTTTGCCGAATTGTTTTTCGATCGAGGCCATCATCAGGTCGACGGACTTTCGCTTTTCGTCTTTGAGGTCTTGTGCTCGCGCCATGCGTTTCTCTCCTACATCTCTGGGGCGAAATCGATTGCTCGGTCTTCGTCATCTACACCGAGGGGCAGATGAGCGAGGGGGACATGCCGAGCGCCGTCGGGGGAGAGACGGCTCTCGTAGAGTATGACTTGTTCAACGCGGAAAGGGACCTCTTCGGGTGCTTTCATGCGTTCAACGTCGACCCGCTCGGGTGTGCGCAGACGTGCCAATGTGAGGTGGGCGCGGAAGGGCCGCTTCTCGCGAGCTACACCGACGACCTTCGACGCGGCGTCGACCTTGCGCGCGAGCTTGGCCAGATCGCTCAACCCCGTGGTTACGCCGAGCCACAACACACTGGCCTCGCGCGCATTCGGGAATGCGCCGAGTCCCCCGAGAGCCGCCTCGAAAACCGCGACACCTGCGAGCTTTGCCTGCAGGCGTTGGATCAGTTTCGGTAGCTGGTCCCGATCCACGTCGCCCAGGAATTTGAGCGTCAAGTGCAGATTTTCGGCGGGCGTCCAGCGCGCGCGCTCTCCAAGAGCGACACGTGCATCGGCCAGCGCCTCAGCAGCGGAATCCCGCACGCTCTCGGGCAGCGGAACTGCGATAAAGGTGCGCAGGGGTTCGCTCACGGGCGCGCCCCTCGCAGACGGGGAAAGGTCTCGCGCGTGATTTCGAGACCCAGCAGTCTGCGCCGCAGCCAGTCGAGCGCGATCTGCGCCGAGAGTTCCTTGTTGCGCGCGCGCTCGCTCATCAGGTCGTAGCGCATCGCGACGGTACCCTCGGCATCCGCCAGCGCCAGAAACACGGTTCCCACGGGTTTTTCGGGCGTGCCGCCACCTGGACCGGCGATCCCGGTGGTCGCCAGCCCGATGTCGGACCCCGAACGCCGCCGCACGCCCTCGGCCATCTGCCGGGCCACGGGCTCGGAGACGGCACCGTGCTGTTCGAGCGTGGCCGCATCGACCTCGAGTTCGCGCACCTTGGCCTCGTTTGCGTAGGCCACCACGCCCTGCAGAAAATAGGCAGAGCTTCCGGGCACGTCGGTCAGACGGCTCGCGATCAGTCCTCCCGTACAGGATTCGGCCACGGCCAGCGTCTTGTCTCGCTCGAGCAGAAGCTCGCCGACGATTTCGTGCATGAAGCGATCGCTCTCTCCCAGAATGACGTCGCCCAGGCGTCCGGCGATTTCGTCGAGCACGCTCCGCAACTTTTCCTCAGCATCGGCAGCACTTTCGGCCCGCACGCGGACCCGCACCAGATTGTCGGGAAACTGGGTGCGAAAACCGATATCGGTGTCGGGATCGTCGCGAGCCAGATCGTCGAGGATGCGATCGAGATTCGATTCACCCTGGCCGAAGGTACGCACGAGGGTCGCGCGAACGACGCCGCGCCGATCGATCCGACTGGCGATGCGCGGCAGCACCTGCTCATCGACCATGCGGTAGAGTTCCCGCGGGACGCCCGGCATGAAGAAAAGCAGCGTCGGATCCGCAGAACCGGCGGCGCCCGTCACGGGATCCACGTCGAGCATGAAGCCCGGTGCGGTCCCCGCGGGGTTGGGCAGTGGCTCTGCGCCCTCCGGGAAATCGGCCTGCTTCGCGTTGTTCTCGGCCATTTCGCGCTGAAAGCGGCGGAAGAATCCCTTGATGTGCTCGAGTGACTCGGGATCGCGCACGAGTTTGCGGCCGAAGCTGGCCGCGGCGACCTCCGAGGTAATATCGTCGCGAGTCGGCCCGAGACCGCCGGAAACCAGAACGATGCGCGCGCGGGAGGCGGCCTCGCGCAGCACCTCGCGGATTGCGGCCGCGTCATCAGCAACCGTGACGTGTCGTGCACTCTCGATTTCCAGCCTCAAGAGACGCTCTGAGAGCACGGACTTGTTGGAATCTACGATCTCACCGCGCAGCAGTTCGTCGCCAATCGTCACGATCCACGCGGCCTCGCGAGACTGCGTCATAGCAGGCCTTCGGGAAATCCGAGGCGCCAGACGATCTGGCCGATCAGATTCGCGTAGGCACCCGCGACGAGGTCATCGGCCATGACGCCGAAACCCCCGGGCAGGCGTTCGGCTTGACGCACCGGCGGCGGCTTCCAGATGTCAAACAAGCGAAACAAACCGAAGCCCAACAAGACTACGTCGAGCCTGAGAGGCAAGAAGGCGAGGGCCAGTAGCTGACCGGCGACTTCGTCGATCGTGATCCGGCCATCGTCGTGCCGGCCAAAGAAACTCTCCGCCCTCTGGGCCGACCAGACCCCAACGACCGCTGTGCCGACCAGGGCCAGCAGATAACTCGGTGGCGCGAGACTGGAAAGGGGGACGAACAGAAACACCGCGAACAGCGAGCCCCAGGTCCCCGGGGCGACCGGCAGGAATCCGGTCCCAGCCGCCGACGCGAGAAAGAGAATGAAAATTCTCATTGTAATTCAAGTACTTCTGCCACTCTCGCGCAAGGTAGTCAGCGCTTTCCGGGGCGTCAACCAGGCGAAAATATAGCGAAAGAATATCCATCGGTCACGCGCAACAGCGCGCCCTAAGGTCCGGGCCCGAAAAGGCCGATTTGCGTCACGAGACCCTTGCGCCATCTGCGGCCTTCGCATGGCGCTCATTTGCCCGTTTCGTCCAATCTTGTCACCGGAGACGCATGAGTCAGGCCAGCCCCAGCCGGGAGAGCGTTTCACCGCTGCTTCTGGAACTCGCTCGCTCGGTACGCGCGCGCGAGTTCTACCCGAGAACGCATCCGGCCATGCGCGATGCGCTCGAACACATGACTGGGCTCTGGCTGGCAGCTCTGGTCCACATGAATGGGATCGACCTGAGTTTCCGTCAGGCGAGTTTCGTGTTGTCCAAGGGCGGGGAAATGCGCGGGCCGGGCATCGACGATCTCGCGGGAGCGCTCCTGGTTCGCCGGGTGAGGCGCCTGCGAGTCCTGCCAGAACTCGAGGCCGGCGAACTCGCGGCGCTGGTGGAAGTCTTGGTCATGGATCCGGAGAGCCTGCTCGCAATTGGTGGCTTTCAGCAGGGCCTGGAGGATGCAGGGGTCTTCAACGTGACGACGCTGGAACCCAAACCCGACGAGGGGATCGCCCTCGCGAGTCCGGTTCGTGCGGAGCCGACGACGGAAAGCGAACCGGCAGAAAAGGCAGCGCCGGTCGAAACACCCGTTTCCAGCGACGACACCGTGATGCTGGTACGCCAGCTGGCGGAGATCGAGATCTGTGAGGACCCACTGGAGTACGCGAAACGGGCCGCGGAAATCGGCAGCACCGTCGCCGCGATGCTGCGCCACGGCGATCGCATCGATGCGTACCGCTCAATGCTGGTTTTCGCTCGGCACGCCGATGGCCGCCTGCACAAAAACGAGATCCGCCGCGAAGCCGCGGAGCGCCTGCGCGCACTGGCACGCGATCCGTCCCTGATGGAGTTCCTGCTCGGGCAGGCCTGCGCGACCTCAGGCCTTACCAGCGTGCAGGCAACCCAGGCCTTGATGTGCATCGGCCCGAGCGCGGTGCCGCACCTGTTGCGACGGCTGAACCAGGTGGGTTCGAACACGCAGGGGCAGACAACCGCAGTGCTGATCGCGATGGGCGGACAGGCCTTGCCCGCCGTCGTCGAAGAACTCTCCACAACGGAACCGGAACGTGCACGCCGCGCCGCGCGTCTGCTGGGCGAGATGCAGAATCCCGAAGGGGTCGAGTTCCTACTCAACAGCCTGCGCAGTCGAGACAATCGAATTCGCCGCGAGGGTGCGCGCGCACTTGCCCGGATCGGCAGCGAAAAGGCCCTGCATGGCTTGATCGAGGCTCTGGCCAGTCCCGAACCGGGCCTGGCCGTGGCCGCCGCCGCCGCCCTGGGAAGGGCCCGCGGAAGTCGCGCGATCCCGGCACTGGCGGCGGCACTCGACGATCACAGCGGTGCTTCCGAGGAAGTCCGCCGAGAGGCCATCCAAAGCCTCGGCAGAATTGGAGGGTCAGGTGCGATTTCGGTGCTGGAGAAGGTGCTCGGGCAGAATGCCTTGCTTCAGCGCAGACGCCTGCGGGAGCGCCAGGCGCTTGCGGCCCAGGCGATTGCCCGGATCGGTGGCGACCAGGCCCGGCGGGTGCTGACCGCGTACTTGCGCGACGGCGGCGGCGACGTGCGGCGGCTGTGCGAGGCTGCGCTCGAGCAGATGGTTGTCCCGGCAACGCCGTGAAGAGGATAGGGCCGTGAAGACCACCGGAACAGGCTTCCGGCACTGGCGGCGGGCGGAAGCTGAAGCGCGTTCTGCTACCGTGGCCGGGTGCGAACCCTGGCCCTGGATTACGGAGAGCGCAGGATCGGCGTGGCCATCACCGACCCGACCGGAACCCTCGCGCAACCGCTCGAGACGATCGAACGCCCGCGCGGTGACCGCGCCATGGGCATAGCCCGCATCCGCGAACTGGTCACGGAGTACGGCGTGGATCGGATCGTGATCGGACTGCCGTTGAATCTGGACGGAAGCCGCGGGCCACAGGTCGAACTGACCGAGCGCTTCGGCAAACGGGTGGCGAGTGCGACCGGTGTGGCCGTCGAGTATCAGGATGAGCGCTGGACCTCGGCCGAGGCCGAGCGCGCGATGGCCGACTCCGGTATGTCGTCCCGCAAGCGTCGCGGTCGTGTCGATCCGATCGCGGCCTCCCTGCTCTTGCGATCGTTCATCGAGCGGAACCCCAGGTGAACGGCAAGACCGCAGTCTGGATTGCGAGCGGAGTCGCCGCGGTCGCCGTATTGGTGCTGCTCGGGGTCGTGCGCTTCAGCCTGAACGGTCTCGACGTGGCAGCCGGTCAAAATGCGACCCAGCACGTGTTCGTCGTACGGGCGGGCGAGTCGCTGCATTCGATCGCCGATCGCCTGCAGACCCGGGATCTACTGCCCGATCGCACGTTGTTCGGTCCGGGTGTGCTGGTCGCCTATGCGCGCTACGCCGGACTGGATCGCGACGTGAAGATCGGCGAATACGACCTGGCGGCGAACATGACGCCGCGTTTGATCCTGGAAAAACTGGTCACCGGAGCCGTCAAGACCCACCCGGTCACCATCCCCGAGGGCCTGCGTCTGGACGAAGTGGCCGAGCGGCTGCAGGCCGCCGAGATCACCAGCGCAGACGCTTTTCTGGAAAAGGCCCAGGATGCTCAGTTCGCCCAGCAACTCGGCGTGAACGCCGCGACTTTCGAGGGCTATCTGTACCCCGAGACCTATCGCTTCCGCCGCGGGACCCCGGCCCAGGAAGTGGTTAGCTGGATGTTCGAAGAGTTCAGAAGCCGCTTCAGCGATGAAGATCGCGCGGCCATCGCCGCGTCGAGACTCGATCTTCACCAGATCCTCACGCTTGCCTCGATCGTCGAAAAAGAAACCGCCGTCGACGCTGAGCGCCCGCTGGTTGCCGCCGTCTACGACAATCGCCTGCGCAAGCGCATGCGCCTGCAGTCCGACCCGACGGTGATCTACGGCATCCTGAACACCCGGGGCGAGTGGGACGGCGACATCCGCAATCGCGACCTCAGGGAAGACACCGCCTACAACACCTACACACGCTCGGGACTGCCACCGGGCCCGATCTCGAGCGCCACGATCGAATCGATCCGTGCGGTCCTGGCCCCTGCCGATGTACCCTATCTGTACTTCGTGTCCCGCAACGACGGGACTCACGTCTTCTCGAGAACCCTGAACGAGCACAACCAGGCGGTGAACCGCTACCAACGGAGACGTCGCTCGGGTTCTTGAGAGTCTCTCAGGAATCCCCAGGAGGAGAAGCGCATGTCGGAGCCGAGCGAGTATTTCAAGAAGATGGTCCCCGAAGCCTGGAACCGGCGCCTGCAGGAGCAGCTCGACTGCGGTCCCGAAGGTGCCGAGCTACTCGAAAAAATGCGCACTGCTAACTTCTCGTTGGCCATCCTCGTGCCCGACGCGGGCAGCTATCAGCTTCTGGTGCGAAACGGCGAGATGACCACGGCCAGCATCGCGGAGCCCGACGTTTTGCTGTCGATGCAGATGGGCACCAGCGACTGCGGAAAACTCGAAGCGAGCGTCGGATCGTCCCCCATGGCCTTGCTTGGTGGCGTCGGTGGAACACCGGACTTCGTCCTGACACCGTCCCGGCTCGAGGTTTTCAAGGAGATCGAAGGCACGATGCGCGTCCAGGTCACCGGCGACGATGCCTGGGGCGTCACGATCCACTTCGGCGCTCCGCCCGTGCCCGATCCGCTCACGACAATCTCGATTCCCGAAGAAGAGTTTCAGCAGCTGATCTCAGGCGAACTCGACCTGCAGGGAGCTTTCATGACGGGAAAGCTGGAAATGGAAGGCGACGTCGAAGTCCCCATGAAGATGGCCATGGCCATCATGGCTCCGGAGTGATTGGCGTTCGTACTCTTTGAGCTTCGAACGCCGGGATCGCGCAACGGTCCCTTGAGCGGGACCGAACCTCGAAGCTAGTCCATCGCCACGTCGCGCAACAACTCCAGAGAATCCAGAGCCTTGCCCGCGCCGATGGCCACAGCCGTAAACGGATCGTCGCCGCGCACGATCGGCAGTTTGGTCTCGGCTCGCAGAAGCTGGTCGAAGTCTCGTAGCAACGCACCGCCGCCAACCAGCACGATGCCCCGATCGACGATGTCCGCAGACAACTCCGGAGGCGTGCGCTCGAGCGTATGCTTCACGGTTTCGACGATCTGGTGAATCGGCTCCGTGAGCGCCTCGCGCACTTCTTCACTCGACATGACCACCATCTTCGGAACACCGGCGACCAGGTCGCGGCCCTTGACCTCCATGGTCTTCGCGGGACCCTGACCGAGCGCGGTGCCAATCGTAATCTTGATGATCTCTGCGGTGCGCTCGCCAATCATCAGATTGTGCTTGCGCTTGACGAACTGGATGATCGCCTCGTCGAGCTTGTCGCCGCCGACGCGTACTGAACTGGAGGTCACGATATCGGCCAGTGAGATGACGGCGACATCGGTCGTTCCGCCACCGATGTCGATCACCATATTTCCGGTGGGTTCGGTCACGGCCAGACCTGCACCGATCGCGGCGGCCATGGGTTCTTCGACCAGGAAGACTTCGCGCGCACCCGCCGAGCTAGCCGACTCGCGAACCGCGCGCTTTTCCACCGACGTGATACAAGGCGGCACACAGATGACGATGCGCGGGCGAACCAGGCGACGGCGATTGTGCGCCTTCTGGATGAAGTAGCGCAGCATCGCTTCGGTGACTTCGAAGTCGGCGATCACTCCGTCTTTGATCGGACGGATCGCTTTGATGCTCCCGGGCGTGCGACCGACCATCTCCTTGGCTTCGCTACCGACGGCCAGCACACGACGTGTTCCATTGGGCCCGTCGGCGACTGCGACCACCGAAGGTTCACTGCAGATGATCCCGCGATCACGCCCGTACACCAGCGTATTGGCGGTGCCGAGATCAATCGCGAGATCGTTGGAGAACAAGCCTGCGAACCATTTGAAGATCATTGTCTCTCCGAGATATCAGCTAGCCACGCGCTCATACGCGAACCCACCGGTCCTGTGTGTGCACGCATGCAATACATCGGCAGACAGGAGCGGATCCTGAAGCAATGCTGCGGCCTTCCGCCGGGAAGTGCCGCTCGCCGAAGCAGGGCTTCGGGACGGGCTCGGCGCATTGATCGCCACGGCGCGAAGCGAGGCGGTGCGAGTGCGGGCTAGGGCTAGGGCTAGGGCTTCGAGGGTCGGGAGCCGACGGGCGCGTCGAGCAGGGACAGGAGTCCCTGTACACGCGTTCTTACGTCAGACAGTCGATCTTTTTGTGCGGCGATCTCGGCGTCGCGTTCGCTCACCGTGTTTTCCAGAACGCCCACGCGGTTTTCGAGCGAGGAGATCTGGGCGGCGCCATCGGCGAGTTCCATGCGGCTCCAGATCAGCAATGCAATACAGACCGCCAACAGCAGGCCAAGCAACACGGGAATCCGACTGGGCGTCTCCGTGTTTCCAGGCTCGTCTGGTTCGAAGACGAGACGCTCTTCGGGGGTTTCGGGAACGGCGCGAAGCTTCGGATCAGCAGACATACGAAGTCAGCTCTGGATGACCAGTTTTGAGAGCGAAGTCCGGCGCAGATTGGTCTTCTGGATCGTGCGAACCAGTTCGGTGACCTTTTCCGTATCGGTCTCGAACGGGTTGTTGCAGATCACGCGCACGTTCAAGAGATTGCCCAGTCGAATATTGGACCAGTCCAGGTCGTACTGGATATTGTTCTGCCGAGCGAGCTTGATGAAGTCGCCACGCATGCGCGCGCGGGTGTCTTGCGGCGGTTCGGTCTTGGCCTTCTCGATCTCGGCATCGGAATAGAGCCGATCCACGTGGTCCTGGCGCTCGAGCAGGTAGAAAAAGCCGCGATCGCGCCTGATGTCGTGGAATTGCAGATCGATCATGAACACGCGTGGATCATGCCACGAGATGTTGTGTCGTTTGATGTACTGGCGCAGGAGTTTGCGCTTGATCACCCAGTCGATCTTCCGGTCGAGCTTTTCGGGATCGTCGTCGAGGCAGTCGAGGATGTACGCCCACTGCTCCACACCTTCTCGGATCTGATCGCTGACCGGAGCCTGCTCGATGTAGCGCTGGGCCATCTCACAATACTCGCGCTGGATCTCGATCGGCGAGTACTCGCGTCCGTTCTCCAGACGCACCTTGCGTTTGCAGGTCGTGTCGTACGAGATGTCCTTGATCGCCTTCACCGGGTGGCGGAGCGTCAATTCCTTATTGATGAAGCCGTCCTCGATCATCTGGAGAACGACCGCGCAGGTCGCGATCTTCACGAAGTTCGTGTACTCCGACATGTTCGAATCGCCCACGATTACGTGCAGCCGTCGGTACTTTTCGCGATCGGCGTGCGGTTCATCGCGCGTATTGATGATCGAGCGATCGTTGGTCGTGGTACCGGAGATCTTCTGGTAGATGTGCTGGGCACGCTGGCTGACGCAGTAGTGAACGCCGTCCTGGGTCTGAAACACCTTGCCTGCGCCGGAGAAAACCTGGCGGGTAACCAGGAACGGAATTAACTGCTCGGCCAGGTAGTAGAAGTCGACGTCACGATCGACCAGATAGTTTTCGTGGCAGCCATAGCTATTGCCGACGAAGTCTGTGTTGTTCTTGAAGATAGAGAGCTTGCCCGGGACGCGTTCCTCCCGAATCTTCTCTTCCGCATACAACTGCAGATCTTCGAGAACTCTCTCACCGGCGCGATCGAAAATGACCAGATCGCGCGGGCTGGCGCACTCGGGCGTCGCGTACTCCGGGTGACACCCCGTGTCCTGATAGAAGCGGGCACCGTTTTCCAGAAACACGTTCAGGAAGTGTTCGGTGGTGATGAGCTTTTCGAAAAGGAAGCGGATCGCCTTCTCGACCGGCAGAGTCTTGCGACCCTCCGGTGTGAAGATGATCCCATACTCCGTTTCTAGCCCGTAGATCCGCTTCTGCATAACTATCCGCTCAGGAGGCTCTTGATTTCCTCTGGCTTGAGGCGCTTGAATCTGCGACCGGTCTGCGTGCGATCCAGGACCGCAACCTCGAGACTCTTCTCGTCCAGATCGTCCACACCCGAGCCGTTACCGGAAAGCGCTTCCCGACCCAGAAGAACCGTCTCGTCGAGCGGCATGCTCGCCTTCCAGCGGGTCGCCAGCATATCGAGCAGCTTGTCGCCATCTCCGCCGATCGCGGCGTAGTGAGTGTGGTCGATCATGCTTCCATCGTACCGAATCTGGAAGAAGGTGCTGCTGTCATCGTGCACCTCGACCACCAGAACTTCGACCTCGAAGGGCTTCATCTCCCGCGTGAAGACCGAACCCAGCACCGTGGAGTATTCATTCGCCAGACCCTTGGCGGAAACGTCCTCACGCGAGAACGCGAATCCGCGCTGATCCGCATAGCGAACCCCGGCCTTCCGCAGGTTTTCATACTCGTCCAGCTTGCCCACACCGCCAAACGCGATGCGATCGTAGATCTCGGAGAGCTTCCGCAGACTTGCACTGCGGTTCTCGGCCATCATCACCACGCCGAGTTCGTACTCCAGCGCAACGAGCGGACGACCGCGCGAGATCCCTTTGCGCGCGTACTCTGCGCGCTCCTGGTAGAGCTGTTCGGGTGGAACGTAGAACGGTGTACTCATCTAGGCGGCCTCTCGACGTGCGAGAATGCGCTCGCGGGCGGCGAGGACCTCTGCCTCGGGAACGTCCACTGCGCCTTCTTTATTTGCGAACTTCGCGATCGGGTAGATCCCGCGCGAGATATCGAAACCACCGGTCGCGGTATCTTCGTCGGCGGCTTCCATGAGCGCTTCGATCGCAATCTCGGTGGCCTGCTCTCTGGATAGATTGCTGTGCCAGGCCCGCTTCAAGCTCGAGCGCGCGTCCTTGCCACCGGAACCGGTTGCGTAGAAGTCCGTCTCCCGATAGCGACCACCGGTGATGTCGAACTTGTAGATCCGGCCCTTGTCGGAATCGTGGTCGTAGCCTGCGTACAGAGGCATGACGGCCAGCCCCTGCATGGCTGCCGGCAGATTCTGGCGCAACAGGAAGCTGAGACGATTGGCCTTGCCCTCGAAGGTGAGTTCCTGTCCGTCGAGCTTCTCGAAGTGCTCGAGTTCGAGCTGGAACATCTTCACCATCTCGATCGCTGGACCCGCCGCACCGGCGATCGCCATCATGCAGGTGTGATCGATGCGAAAGACCTTGTCCATGTCGCGCGTCGCGACCTCGTGACCCGCAGTGGCCAGACGGTCACCCGCCATCAACACACCGCCGTCGTAGGTCAGTGAGAGTACGGTGGTACCGTGAGGAAGCTCGACGGTGGTCCAGTCCATATTGCCGAAGTCCGGAATCAACCCGGGGGCATCGGCTTTCAAGAATTCGTAGAAGCTCGCCCCTGTGTAAGTCTGACCTTTGAACACAGGCTTACTCGCCTCCGCGCTGAACGTAGTTCTTGACGAACTCTTCGGCGTTTTCTTCGAGGACCTCATCGATCTCATCGATCAAGCTGTCCATCTCTTCTTTCAGATCCTCGCCCTTCTTGGCCATCTTCTTGCTTCCGCCCGAGTCGGCCGACGCCTCATCTCCGGAATCGCCGTCGCCCTGACGTTGCTTCTGGGACTGGTCTCCGGCCGCGCCGGGTATCGAATAACCCATGGCCTGTGCCCTCTTCATGATTTTCATGTGAGCCTCCTAAAAGGATTACGACGTCAGATTCCGAACCAAGGTTTCAGCACTCGTGCTCGCATCGAGGAGCTCCTGGACGTGTGCCTTGGTTCCCTTCAGCGGTTCGTTCATCAGGATCCGCTTGATGGGTTCATCACCTACGTTGAATGAAATGGAATCCCAGTTCACACCAAACACGGCTTCCGGATAGCGGCGAATGCACTCTCCTCGGAAGTAGGCCCGTGTGTCGGTCGGTGGTTCGATGATCGCGCGCTCGATCTCTTCATTCTCGACGATACGGTCGATCTCCCCGCGGCGCTCGAGCAGGAAACAGAGTCCCTTGTCCGGGCGAACATCGTGGTATTGCAGATCGAGCATGGCGATCTGCGGATGCAACCAGTCGACCGAGTGGCGGCGCATGTAGCTCTGCATGATCTTGTGCTTGATCACCCAGTCGACCTCGCGATCCAGCTGAAATGGATCGTCGGCCAGCTTCTCGAGCACGGATTCCCAGCGGGCCAACACGTCCTTGGTAACCGGGTCGATCTCGCGCGAACTGTAGTAGCTCAGCGCCAGCTCCAGATACTCCTGCTGGACCTGCACCGCGGTCATGCGACCGCCTCGCTCCATCGAGTACTCGCGCTTGCACGCCGTATCGTGCGAGACTTCCTTGATCACCTTGACGGGTTCACTGATCGCCATCTCGCGATCGATTACACCGTCTTCGATCAACGCCAGGACGATCGCACTGGTGCCCACGCGCAGGTACGTGGAAACTTCGGACATATTCGAGTCGCCGACGATCACGTGCAGGCGCCGGTACTTCTCGCGGTCGGCATGCGGCTCGTCGCGTGTGTTGATGATCGGTCGTTTGACCATCGTGTCGAGCGCGACCTCGGTCTCGAAGAAATCTGCGCGCTGCGAAATCTGATAGTCGCATTGCATGGCGCGATTTTCGCTGCCGACCTTACCCGATCCGCAGAAGATCTGGCGCGTGACCAAGTATGGCGTGAAGTGCTCGACCACTTCCTTGAAGGGTGTACGACGATTGATCAGGTAGTTCTCGTGATTGCCGTACGAGTTGCCCTTGCGGTCGCTATTGTTCTTGTGAATCAGGAGTTGCTGACCCGGCGGGAGCAGTGCGGTAGCCGCGCGGCGGGCCAGTTCCATGGTCCGCTCACCTGCGCGCTCGTAGGCGATCGCTTCGCGGACGTTGGTCACTTCGGGAGTCGAGTACTCCGGATGAGCGTGGTCGACATAGAAGCGAGCACCGTTTCGCAATGTCTTGTTGCGAGCGATGTTCTCCTGCTGGTTGGGTGTGTGTCGTTCACCCTCTACCTGGAATCCCCGCGCATCGGCCAGCGGATTCTCCTGGTCGTAGTCCCAGAGGATCTGCGCGTCGTCGTGGTCGTGATAGGCATTGACCAGCAGGACGCAGCTCGAGATCGGATCGAAGTCCGGGTCGCCCTGGACTGTGATCCCATACTCGATTTCCGTGCCCAGTACACTGGGAAGTGGCATTCTTCTCCCGTCTTCGCCTTAGCTGGTCTTTAGCCGAGGCCGCCCACCGGACCTTGCTCGCCTAGAGATATTGACCGGATCCTCCGACGGTCTCGATCGAGCGCTCGTTTCGGTTGATTCCGCTGATCAAGGTGCGCACGTTGATGATGCGCTCACCCTTGCGTCCGGAGATCCGAGCCCAGTCGTCGGGGTTCGTCGTGTTCGGGAGATCCTCGTTCTCCTTGAACTCGTCCCGAACCGAGTCGAGCATATCGTCGATATGGATTCCGCCGTCGCCATTGGTGATGGCGCGCTTCACGGCCCGCTTCTTTGCGCGGTCCACGATATTGCGCAGCATGGCGCCGCTGGAGAAATCCTTGAAGTAGAAGATCTCGCGCTCACCCTTGGCATAGGTGACCTCGAGGAACTTGTTCTCCTCGGTCTCGCCGTACATTGAATCAATCGTATCCGTGCAGAGCCCGCGCACGATTGCACCCGGATCGTCGCCGAAGCGCTTCTTCGCGTCTTCGTGGAACGGCAGGTTCTCGGTCAGATACTTGATCAGGATCTCACGAGCACCGTCGCGCTCCGGGCGGTGCACCTTGACCTTCAGATCGAGGCGCCCTGGACGCAGAACTGCGGGGTCAATCAGATCCTGGCGGTTCGACGCGCCGATCACGATGACGTTGCGCAGCGACTCGACGCCGTCGATCTCCGACAGGAACTGCGCGACGACAGTCGCTTCCATGTCCGAGGAGATGCCAGAGCCGCGCATGCGGAACAGCGAGTCCATTTCATCGAAGAAGATGACGACAGGAACGTCCTCTTCCGCCTTGTCTCGAGCGGTCTTGAAGACCTCTCGGATCTTGTGCTCCGTCTCACCGACGTACTTATTGAGCAGCTCCGGGCCCTTCACGTTCAGGAAATAGCTCTTCGCCTCCCCGCCGCGAACCTCAGCGATACGCTGCGCGAGGCTGTTCGCCACCGCTTTGCCGATCATGGTCTTGCCGCAGCCCGGAGGTCCGTAGAGCAGGATACCCTTGGGCGGCGACAGGTCGTAGCGCTTGAACTCGTCTGCGTGCAGGTATGGCAACTCGATCGCGTCGCGTAGTACTTCGATCTGATCGCCCAGGCCTCCGATGTCTTCGTAGGTGACGTCGGGAACCTCTTCGAGCATGACCTGGTCGACGGTCGACTTCGGCAACTTCTCGACGGCGAAACCCGTGCGCGGATTGACCAGCACATTGTCGCCCGCCTTCAGCTTCTCGCGACGCATCGGCTGGCTGAGACTGATCACGCGCTCCTCGTCCGCATGGCCGAGCACGATCAAACGGCCGTCGTGCAGCACGTCCGAAACCTGCATCACCTCACCGCGGTGGTCGAAGTCGGTCGAGTCGACGATATTGAACGCCTCATTCAGCACGACGAGCTGACCTTCCATCAGTTCGTCGGTGCGCACGTTCGGATCCGCGTTCACACGCATCATCTTGCCGTCGACGTTGATTTCTACTGTGCCATCCTTGTTGGCGTGCTCGAACAAGCCGTAGGTATTCGGCGGAGCACACAGCTTGTCGACTTCCTGCTTGAGGAGATCGATCTGCTGCTTCGCGTCCTGCAGAGTTCCGACCAGCTTCTCATTCTGCTGTTCGGCGTCGTACACCTGCTGGCGCGCGCGATCGTAGCGCTGGCGCAGGAGTTCGTACTCCATCAAGACACGCTCGACTCGCCGCGTCAGATCGCTGGCCTCAGGTCCGAGGAAGCGGAGTGCGTCGCGCAGACTTTCGAGGTCGTCCACCTCGCTCTGCACCGGATTGTCTTCGCCTTCGCCCCCTCGCGTGGAGATGCGCTTCATTACGTCGCGCACGAAGCCTCGTCTACCCGAACCAGATCCAGACTCGCTCATTCGCCTTCCTCGCCTTTCGACAATCCCAACAGACCCGCGGTGATTTCATGCGCCGCGGGGTCCCCAGTGCTGCAATCGACATACCAAAGGGGAGTTACGGCCGACCGGGAGGTTGCGCTCAGTCGCCATGCGCGCTTCGGATGCCTGTCGTGCTCGACGACACTTAGTTCTGCGAAATCGTTATCTACCTGAAAAACCGATGGAATCGAGCATTCCATTGCGGGTCGAACGAAAACGGAAACCGGAAATTCAGCGATTGCCGACGGGAGCGCGCACATCAACGGCGGCGACGACTGGATCCCGGCGAGATCCCCAAGCGGTTGAAATTCAAGAATCACTAATGAAAACGCCCAGTTAGATCGGAAGTAGACTGTACCAAAACGATTCGCCTTTTCAATTGGAGCCGCACCCATCGTGGGCAGAAAGCCCTTGTATTCCAAGAAGTTCCGGAAGAATCTCGCACCTCGAATCAGGCCCTGGTGCGTCACAGAATGCGCAGCTGGATTCCGGCAGTTCATTGACGGGCTTGTGTCGAGAGTCCGGCGCCTTGGGGTGAGGGCTGCGTACCGCGGAGGTGTTCTGAGGAACCATTTGGGTACTCGGCTTCCGTTTTCTGAAGGGTTCGACGGAATGAACAACGGGGGAGTTCAACGCAGATCGATGACCTCGGTGCCGTCGGGGACCCGAATCTGGAACTCTGCGGGCTCGGCCCCCCCGTTCTCGGTCATCTCTTCGAATACCAACCGGGTCTCGTTGCCGAAGAGGTCGACGAGACCCGACTCGCGCATCTCGTGCGTCTTTGGGTCGACCCAGAGCTCGAGCACCTCGAAACTCGCGTCGTCCCTGGATGTCAGTCGCAATCCGATCTCCGGGCGTTGTTTGGCGAGGATGCGCTCGGCACTGAAGATCTCGCGCAATACTCCGTCGCCCATCAGGAAACTCAACGCCGTCGGCGAAACGGTCCCCTCGGACATCGGAGCGATCTGTAGTTGCTTGTCTTCGGGATCGAAAATCCGGATCGACTGGCCATCGAGAACGATGATGCGCCCGTCGGGCGGCGCGTACTGCCAGCGCATCTTGCCGGGACGCTGGACCAGAACGCTGCCGCGCAACTCGGTGGTCTTTCCCAGCGCTGCGCTCGTACTCCGCTGCAGGAAATCCGCGCGAAGATCGCGAACTCCGCGGTAATGAGTCTGTATTGCGTCGAGTTCTGCGATCACCTCGGCGTCGCTCTCGACGGTCGCGGGTCCGTTGCCCAGCAGGACGGGAGCAAATAGCGCAAGTGCGAAAAACCCGAGGCGGATTGAAAACCTATTCCTCAGGTGGCCGGACGAAGATGTCACGGGGCTTGGTCCCTTCCTGCGGACCGACCATCCCATCGGCCTCCATCTGTTCGACGATGCGAGCCGCCCGGTTGTAGCCGATCTTCAGCTTCCTCTGGATGAAGGAAATCGAAGCGATTCGGTGGCGAGCGACGATATCGACTGCTTCGTCGAAATACTCGTCGTAGTCCTCGCCTCGCTCTTCTTTGCGTTCGCTCTCCTCGGTCAGACGCACCAGGTTCGAGTCAAATTCTGGGGAACCTTGAGTGCGCAGGAAGTCCGTCAGCGCCTTGACCTCCTTCTCGGAGATATACGGCCCGTGGATGCGCTCGATCTTCGAGCTGCCCGGCGGCGTGTGCAACATATCGCCCATTCCAAGCAGCCGCTCTGCACCGTTTGCATCCAGAACCGTTCGCGAGTCGGTACGGGAACTGACCTGGAAGGAGATTCGCGCCGGGAAGTTTGCCTTGATGATACCCGTCAGAACGTCGACGGACGGCCGCTGCGTGGCGAGTACCAGGTGAATACCGGCTGCGCGCGCCATTTGCGCCAGGCGCATGAGCGATTCTTCGACGTCGCGCGATGCGACGATCATCAGATCGGCGAGTTCGTCGATCACGACGACGATGTACGGAAGAGGCCGCGGCACGATGTCATCATCGGGCGCGGGTCGCGAGGCCGCGAGTTCCTTCGCAATCAGCTTGTTGTACTGCTTGATGTTGCGCACGCCACGCTTCGCCATGAGTTCGTAGCGCTCTTCCATCTTGTTGACTACGCCCATCAAGGCGGCCGAAGCGCGCTTCGGATTCGTGACGACTTCCGAAATGAGATGTGGAATACCGCGGAAGAGCGAGAACTCGAGCATCTTTGGATCGATCAGAAGCAGCTTCACGTCGTCGGGCGTGGAGCGAAACAAGATGCTGCTCAACAGTCCGTTCAGGAAAACCGACTTTCCCGTTCCGGTCGCTCCAGCGACCAGCAGATGCGGCATCGATGCCAGATCCGCACAGACCGGGTTGCCGAAGATGTCCTTGCCCAACGCAATCGTCAGCTTCGATTCCGCTTCCTGGTAGCTCGGATGCGCGAGGCTGTCGCGAATCACCACGACATCGCGTTCGGCGTTCGGAACCTCTACGCCGACGACGTTCTTGCCTGGAATCGGTGCGACGATGCGGATCGACATGGCGCGCAGCGCCAGAGCCAGGTCGTCGGCCAGATTCACGATGCGCGAAACCTTCACTCCGGGAGCGGGCTCGAACTCGTACATCGTGATCACGGGACCCGGGTGCACTTTGACCACGCGGCCCTTCACACTGAAGTCCAGGAGTTTCTTTTCGAGGATCTGCGAGTTCTTGATCAGGAATTCCCGATCCAGATTCGGACTCGACTCCGGTCCCTGTGCCAGAATCTCGAGGTCGGGTAGCTTGAACGGCCCGCCGCGCGCGCGATCGTCAAACGGCAGGGTCTCCTGTTTGGCAGGTCGGTGCACGACGATCTTGTGTTCGACCACCTCCGGTACTCCGGCCGTTTGTACGGGGGTCTTGGAATGCGGAAGAGGTCTGTTCTCGACCTTCGGCATCGTCGAAGGCGTTTCGATGTGTTTCTGTGCGAGAGCTTCCTCCCGCGCTTCGCGATAACTCTCCAGTCTTCGCGCCACGCGCGCACGAGTGACGCGCACGAGCTGGCCGATCTGGCGACCGACCGCGCGAAAACCGCGCCGCAGCGTCAACCACGAATCGCGCAGCGAAATCCCGGTGGCGACCAGCAGACTGAGCAGCGAAGTAATGCCGAGCACCAGACTCGTGCCCGCCAGATAGACCGCCTTCGAAAGCAGAGCGACCAGTTCCACCCCGATCGCCCCACCGGCGGACACCGACACGATTTCGGGAAACGCGTGTCGCAGAATCTCGAAGCTCGCGGCCAGACTGATCGCAAATACGCCCCAGGCGAGCAGCGGAATCCAACGCGGCCGCAGGGGGAGGCCGCGCAGATAGCGCAGGGCGACCACGACGGAAGCGATCGGCAGCATATGCGATGCATAACCCAGGGTTCCCGCCAGACCGAACGCGATCAGTGCGCCGACCGGGCCGCAGCGGTTCTCCACGCTCTGCCCAAAAGCCCACGCGGGATCGGCCGGGCTGTAGGTCAGCAAGCTGACCTCGAGAAAGCCGGCCACGGCGAACAGGGCGATCGCGATCGCTTCACCTTCGATGCGCCCGGGGACGCGTGACTGCGTTTCCTTGCGCGCGGTGGAGCGGCTCGACTTCGTCTTCCTAACAGATTTACCCAAGAACCATTGCCCCCAAACCAATCAGAGTGCAGTACACAGCGAAAGGCAATAACCGGCGCTCCGCAACTAGCCATTGCAACGCCTTCAACGAAAATGCACCGGTCACAAACGCGGCCGCAAAACCGGCTACGAAAGGAACGACCTCGATCGCGCCGGTCCCTCCCTTCATCAACTCCAACAAGTTTGCACCCGCGATCGCAGGAATCGAGACCAGCATCGAAAACTCGACCGCCGTCGCCGCATTGACGTCGCGAAACAGCGCAGCCGCGATCGTAGAGCCCGAGCGCGAGATGCCCGGCATGACGGACAGACCCTGTACGACTCCAATCAAAAGCGCATCGCCCACGCCAAGACTCTCTGCGCTTCGTTCGCGTCTTCCCATCCGCTCAGAAAGCAGAAGCAATACTGCAGTCACGAGCAGTGCTGCACCGACCCAGCTGGGATGCTCGCGAGCCGCTCCGACCAGACCTCGCATCGCCAGACCGATGATCGCGGTCGGCACGCTGGCCAGGGCCAGAAGCAATAACCAGCGACGATCGGTCCGCACGGCTCCGTCGAGTTCGGCGGGCCGGGATACAAAAGACCAGGCTGCGAGTAGCAGATGCAGGATTCGCCGGCGCAGGATCAACACGATCGCCAGCAGGGTTGCCAGGTGCAGGATCGTGTCGAACAACAGGGCCGGTTGCTCCGCGCCCGGAAGCAGACTCTCCGCCAGAACCAGGTGCCCGGACGAGGACACTGGAAGGAACTCGGTCGCACCCTGGAGGACACCGAGTGCCAGCGCTTGAAATACCGTCAAAGTCCTCCTCGCAGCCCGTTGCCGGGGGAACGGCGCGACCAGAGCGCTCGCTCGCGGATATTCCTGGATGCTACGGCGAGTGTTCGCCTTCGGAGGGACTGTCAGGTTCGGAAACGGGGGGCCGGATCGCAAGAAGCCGGGGGCAGGAAGGCAGCGATGATCTCTTGCGCTTCGCTAAAACGGGGTCGTTTCGGCCCGCGCTCCGTCGCTGCTGTGCTAATTTGTCGGTTCTCGCCCCCCGCTATCCCGGAGGAATCCCCCTAATGGCAGCCATCAATAAAGTCATCCTGGTCGGCAATCTCGGACGTGACCCCGAACTGCGCTACACGCAGCAGGGCACGGCCGTCGCGAATTTCACCGTGGCCACCACGGAGAAATACAAGAACAAGAGCGGCGAGAACCAGGAAAAGACCGAATGGCACAAGATCGTGGCCTGGGATCGCCTCGCCGAGATCTGCGGCGAGTATCTGGCCAAGGGCAAGCAGGTCTACATCGAGGGCAAGCTTCAGACCCGAGAGTGGGAAGACAAAGAAGGCAATAAGCGCTGGACCACCGAAATCGTGGCGCGCGACCTTCAAATGCTCGGCCGGCGGGGAGACAGCGGCGGAGGCGACTACCGCCCAGCGCAGGGTGGAGCCAGTAGCAGCGGCGCAGACCCGATGAGCGGCTCGGCCGGAGCCTCGGACGACGAAATCCCCTTCTAGCGAAATCCGCCCTTCTAGCGAAATCCGGTCTGGGACTGGGCGAACGCGGGATCAGTCTCGGCGGAGTTGGCGGACTACCTTGTCCAGCAGGTCTTTGATTTCGCCTGACATATCGAGGAACTCCACACCCATCCCGGGTGCTGAGTCCGCCTTGCCGTCGCTGATCCAGGCACAGCGACCCTCGAGCTGAACGGGCTCGGCGAGTGTCGGCAGGGTAATCAGCAGACTGACCACCTCGCCGAGATCGACGGGACTTTCGGTTTCGATGAAGAGGCCGCCTTCATTGATGTTCGAGGCGAACTCGCTGAAAAACGCGTCCACCCCGGAGTAGTCGACCGGAATCTTGATTGCGGCGCGTTCCGAATGACGACGATCGGCTTTCGAGCCAGTACTGGATGACATGGGACACCTCCGACTTTTCATGGATCGTCTGGGGTGTCGGCAAACTTGAGTCTCAGGCCGGATCGAGCCATCCGCTGCGTGCGAAACTCACATAGGATTCGGCAGCGACCACGACATGGTCCACCAGGCGGATACCCAGAATCTCCCCTGCCCTGGCCAGGCGCCGCGTCACTTCGTGGTCTTCCCTGCTCGGGGCGGGATCTCCGCTGGGGTGATTATGCAACACCAGGATGGCCGCTGCTGTCTCCCGCAACGCGGGCGCGAACACCTCTCGCGGATGGACGAGACTCTGGTTCAAGCTTCCGCGACTCACTTCGACCTCACCTATGACGCGGTGGCGCGAGTCGAGCAACACGGTCATGAAGACTTCCTGGCGACAATGACGCAGCCGGGTTCCGAAACAAGAGAAGATCTGTTCGGGGGACTGGAGCTTTTCGCCGGGCACGAGTGGCTGTTGAGCGAGCCGCGAGCCGAGTTCAAAAGCCGCGCGCAATGACGCAATCTTGACCGGACCCATACCCGGCACGCGCGCCAGTTCGGCATTTCCCGCGCGCGCGAGCGCGTCGAGTGAGCCGAACTCCTGAACGAGGTCGTCGGCCAGACGTGTCGCAGATGCACCGGCGCGTCCCGTACGCAGGGACAAGGCGAGCAACTCGATCAGGGAGAGTGGCGCCGCGCCCTCTCGAAGCAGCCTCTCTCGAGGCCGGTGGTACGGATTTTCGAAGGCGTCATTGGATCCCGGCACGTGTTTCCATCTCGGGGCGAGAAGGGAAGCCACCCGGGACCGGGTCTTCTGGATTTAGCGCATAATTCCGCGGAGTTCAGCGCCCACAGCCGTCACGTGAAGCTTCGATCTCGCTCCACAGGGGTGCGAAGGCCGCAGAGCCCATCTCGGGCGCAACCAGCGAGCGCAGGCTGGTCTGCGGGTCGGGCCGGGTACGCGCAAACGCAATCAGGAGTTCGAAGTAGTCGATGACGCGCGAAGCCGTCTGCAGGCCCAGTTCGAGTTCGATCGGACTGCCTGTGCGCAGCATATCGCCTGAATCGGTGCGGATCGTGCCTTTGTTCAGACGCCCGAGTCGTTTGAGCGCCTCGCGTCGGAAAAGATCGGCCAGTGATCCGGTCGGACGGAAGGCTCGGGCAAGGAGTTGCGGATCGATATCTCGACGCAACACATCGGCGCCGATGCGCAGACACGGATCCCCGAGCGAGAAGCCCGGGACCTGCAACGCGCTGCGAATCTGCGCGCCCGAAGGGGTCCGCGTGCCTTTCTCCATCAGGTCCAGGGTGAGGATGTGCTCTTTGCGGATCGGGTCGAAGCCATTTTTCGAACGCACCTCGACGTCGGCGTTCAAAGTCTTGACGCGGACCAGCACATCCTCGGCAACCTGAGCAACTTCGACCGACGTCACGTGTCCGCCGGAAACAGCGCCGCCGTCTTCTAGCTTGTCGGCCGTCTCGGCCAGCGCGAGCGTGAAACCGGCGAATCCGCGGCTCTTGCTGACGCGAACATCCGGCTCTTCAGTCGTGCGCAGCGTGAGCGTGGTGCGCCCGGCGAGATCCGTATGGCCGAAGAACACGAGGTTGTTCGGCAGCGGCTCCAGTTGGATGACGATCGCACTGGGAATTTTGCGCGAATTGAAGCCGACATTCTTGGACAGATAGCCGTCGGCCATCACGTGGATCTTCACATTGTCCTTGGTCGTGGTGTCGACCCGTGGTGGCAAGGTGATCAGGACGGGAGTCCTGGCCTGCTCATAGCGCTTCTGAAAGTTCGAGCGGATGTAGTAGAGGCCTACCGCCGCCTCGGCGGGTACCGTCTCGATCAGGACCTCGCGCTCGGCATACCAGTAGTTCCAACGACCGAGAAACGAAGAGATTCCGACCACGATGTTGCGCGGCGACCAGGCAGCGCGCTCCGGAGGCTGCAGATCGATCGATTCAGGTTCCGCGCGCACCGCTGTCGCCGGGTGGAGGCAGCAGAGAGATATCCAACAGAGCAGGAGGAGTCGCGGGCGCATCGTCGGGTCTCGCATGCCGCACCCAACGCGGCGCAGCTAGCTTATCCCCGCCTGCCCTCGAAGATCAAGCCGTGTCCTGATTCTCAGTCTGCTCGGCGCGGTCGTAGACGCCACTTTTTCCGCCGGACTTCCGAACGAGTTGAACTGCGTCAATCACCATGCCGCGATCCATTGACTTGCACATGTCGTAGATCGTCAGCGCAGCTGCAGACACCGCGACCAGTGCTTCCATCTCGACGCCCGTTCGTCCGGTCAGGCGCACGGTGGAGCGGATGTCGATGTGGCCGGCCGTCTCGTCGCATGCGAAGACCAGCTCGACGGACTCGATCGCGAGCGGATGGCACAGGGGAATCCAATCCGAAGTTCGCTTGGCGGCCTGGATGCCGGCGATCCGCGCAACTCCCAGGACGTCCCCCTTTTTGGCGGAACCTTCGGTCACCGCCCGGAGCGCTTCGGCGGACAGATGGACGCGGCCGCTGGCGATCGCTTCCCTGCGAGTCTCGCTCTTGTCGCCGACGTCGACCATGCGCGCTCGGCCCTGTACGTCGAAGTGCGTGGAGCGAAGTGCGGAACCAGATTTCTTGGCCATGTGCCGGCTAGCCGTGCTGTGGGCCCTGGCCGAGCCGAGGCTGCAGGTCCAACCCGCGGCGGATCTTTACGATGCGCTGCAAGTAGCCATCGCCGCGAATCCGGCTGCCCCAGAAGTACGCCGACACTCCGTCCTCTTCTCCGAGGCGGCGAATATTGTCGGCCAGCAGCAGACAACCCGCCTCGATGTTGGCCTCGAGATGTCCGGCGTTCCCGGGCAGTCCGGTGAGCTTGAACATATGCGGCATGACCTGCATGAGACCAATCGCGCCCTTCGGGCTGTACGCGTGCGGCCGCGCGCTGCTCTCAGCGATCAACACGGCGAGCACTAGATCAGGCGCGAGTGCGTGGTTATCGCCGCACTTCAGAATCGAATCCGCGATCCGGCTCGTGACGCTTGGCGCCAGGCGCCGGTTGAAGTCGTGAAGCTTGCCGACCACCCAGTCGCGCACCCCGGGCTCGACTGGAACGGGTTCGTTCTGGGCCGCGACTTCGATCGCACCATCGATCACCGGCCCGGCGGACAGGAGGGCGGCAGCGGACAGAATCACGAACCAGCGGCAGTGGGACATTTCATTCACGGGCCAGAGCGTACCAGCGAGCGGCCGCCTAGAAAAGGGCCGGTCCCGCTCGGGTGAGTTGTGGAGATGGCTGGAGCGCCTCTGATCGATTTGCGACCAGTCTCATAACTAGTTGAATTTAAACATGAATACAGGAGTGTCCCGAGGCGATTTCGGGCCGATCCTGAAATTCTGGCGAACCCTTCCTCTAATGCCACGATTGGCGGCAACCGATGCAGTATTCAGGGAGTCTCTGCGTTGAACATCATCTGTGAGGTCCGGGCTCACTTGCCCGAGGAACTGCGTGAACTCGCCGGCCGGCCAGGCTGGCCGCTGCGGTTCTGCGGCCCAGGTGGCACGTATTTCCTGGCCCCCGACGCGATGGCCCAGGCCCGGGCGCGGGGAATCGAGATGGAAGTCCTGCGCGAGATCCAGGAACGCGAACTGCCCGTGCACTTCGAGCTTCCCCACCAGGGTGCAGTCTGCGATCCGCCGCCCGAGGACGCACGGCTTTCGGTGCTCGCGCGCCTGCTGTCGGAGTGCCGCGCGGACGGCAGCGTGAACATCCGCTTTCTGGGGCGCAATCGCGCGGTTCCGGCGGATGGCTTCGCACTCGATCGCTCAGACGGCCAGCGCCGCTATGTGTGGCAGGTGGTCGATGCCGGCGAGGCGCCTTCAAGCCTGGACGAACGATTTCGGGCTCTGCGAGAACTCTGCGCCGCCGAGGACTCGCGGGTCGTGCTTTCGCTGGGTTCGGGCGGACTCAAACTCTTCGCTCACGCGACCGCGTTGCGCCTGATCGAGGCGATTGGCTGCGCGGAACACGTCCAGGAGATCTGGGGATCGAGCGCCGGGGCCATGGCGGGTCTCATGTATGCCCAGGGTCTGTCGCCGCATGCCATCGAGCAGCTCGGCTACGACCTGTACGCCGGCCGGGTCGATCTGGGGTTGCGACCTTCCAAGTTCCAGCTGGTCCGACGACTCGTCACCGACGCACTGCTACCGGTCACCGGGGGTACGCCAGCGGGCTTCGTCGACTGCGCAAAAGGCCTGGAGCGCGTACTGGAGCAATACTGTGCAGCGGTGAAACCGCGGCTTCCGTTCTTCTGTCCGGCGTTCAACGTCGGTGATTGTCGTCCCGAGGTGCTCACACCGATCGAAGTGCCCCAGCACCTCGCCGACTTCATGATCCAGACCGACCCGCGAGAGGCCGCGCTCGCTTCATCGACGGTCCCCCTGCTCTTCGTACCGCGCGTGATCCGGCGCGGAGACCGCGAGCTGCACTACATCGACGGATCGACGACTGAAGATGTGCCGCTGCACTCGATCGCACTGAAGTGGGATCGCGATCGCGAAGCGGGGACCGAGGAGCGCAAGCGACTGGTCATCCTGTACGTCAAGCTCACCGGCAGCCTGCACGCCTACGAAACGCACCCGCGACGCATCGGAAAACTCCGCCTGCTTCAGACGGTCGCGGCCGCCGGGATCGAGACCATGCACCGGCGCGACCTGGAACTGCTCGACCAGCGGACGGATGTGACCCTGCTGCCGCTAGAACTCGGCGACTCGAGTCCCGATTTCTTCGAAACGGGATTGATCCCCGAATACGTCAGCAAGGCGAAAGAAACCTTCCCCGAGCAGCTGATGGCCCTGGAAAGCCAGCTACGCCAGAGCCGAAGGACCTCTTCCGCAGCCTGACCCGCTACTCTCCTGCCATGGCCATGGACGCACCCAGCCTTCCGGCGAGTGTTGAGGGCGTCGTTCAGCGTCTTCTGGGCGTCGGCGTCCCTACCTATATAGTCGGCGGCGCCCTGCGCGACGAGATCCTCGAGCGGCCAGTGCGCGATTACGACCTGTTCGTGGAGGGCAGCCTCGAGGTCGTCGCGCGCGAACTCCCGGGTGCAAAGCTCATCGGTTCGGCCAACCCGGTCGTTGCGCTGCCCGCCCGGGAGGGGCGGCCGCGTATCGAGATCTCGGCCGCCCGCGCGGGCGCCAGCAGCCTCGAGCAAGACCTGGCCATGCGCGACTTCACCGTGAACGCGATCGCCTTCGATCCGGCTCGGAGCACCTGGCTCGACCCACTCGGGGGGCGCGATGATCTGGCCGCCGGTCGCCTCCGTGCGAGCGATCCACGCAGAGCGTTCGCCGACGACCCTGTGCGGATTGCGCGCGGGATCCGATTGGCCACCGAACTCGGCCTGCACACCGACCCGAACACCGCACGGGAGATGGTGCGCAATGCCTGGCGGCTGCTCGAATGCCCGGGCGAGCGTCTGCGGGACGAACTCTTCCGTGTGTTGCGGACGCCGGATCCGCGCGCGGCCCTGGCAGGCCTGCACGAGTGCGGTGCGCTCGGGGTCATCCTGCCCGAGGCGCTGCGCAGTTCGGGAATCGCCGCTGAACACCTGAGCGACGATCTGTTCAGGTATTCGCTCGAACTGTGCGCCCGCGTTCGCCCAGATCCGGTGCAACGCCTTGCCGCGCTATTGCACACGTGCGCTGTCGTCGACTGCAAGCGTTATCTTGCGGGCCGAGAGCACTGGGTATTCCTGCGGCCCCATCTGCGAACCGCCTTCTTTGTGCGGGCGGCGAGTCGCAGATTGCGCTGGTCGCGGCATCTTGCGACGGGTGTGGAACGGCGAATACGCCACTTCGGCCTGGCGTCGGAGCGGTGGATGGACGACGCTGCGATTCGCCGGATGCTCTGGCGAGTCGGCCGCGATATCCTCGAAGACGTGCTCGCGCTCGGACGCGCCGAACTGGAGCTCCGCTGTCAGGAGTCAGGTGGGGATGAGATCGAACACGCTTTGAAGATCCGGACCGAACTGGAATTACGCATTCGCGCGCTGAACCGAAACGACGCCGAGCATCTCGCAATCGGTGGCAAGGAAATCATGCAAGAGTTTTCGATCCCCGAGGGACCCGAAGTACAGCGCTGGTTGATGCGAGCGCGACGACGCGTGTGGACAAATCCCGAAGACAACACGCGCGCGCGCATTCTGGATTGGTTGCGCGCGGCCTTCGGCGAGGAGAGATAGGTGTATCCCACGATTATCGAGATCGGCTGGTTTCAAGTTTCCTCTTTCGGCGTGATGGTCGCGCTCGGCTTCTTGGTGGGCGGCTGGATCGCGGCGCGAGCATTTGAGGAAATGGGACTGGGCGGCGAGAACGCCTGGAACGTGCTCACCTGGTGCGTGATCGGCGGTTTGCTCGGTTCAAAACTCTGGTACGTCGGCGAGAATCTGGCGCGCCACTCCGATGCCGTGTTCTCCGAACTGCTGTTCAGTCGCGGGGGTCTCACCTGGTACGGCGGCTTGCTCGGTGGAGCGATCGGGGGGCTTTTCCAGGCTTGGAGGCTCGAAATTCCCCTGGTCGCAGCGATGAACGGATCCGCAGCCACTCTCGCAATTGGCCAGGCGCTCGGCCGCGTTGGCTGCTTCCTGGTCGGCGACGACTACGGTCGTCCCACGGATGGACCCTTCGGTATCGCGTTTCCCCAGGGCCTGCCACCCACGGAGATTCCGGTGCACCCGACGATGCTCTACGAAGTCGCCTGGCTGGTTCCAGCCGGCGCCATCCTGTGGGCACGCAGGTCGCGTTCCCCGTTTTTGTTCGGCGAGTATCTGATGTTCGCGGGCGCGGGACGTCTCTGGATCGAGGGACTGCGCATCAACCCCACGTTGATCGGACCACTGACAAACGCACAACTCGTAGCTCTGGGCTGCCTGATCGTAGGCTTTGCGAGCTGGATGATCTTCTACCGCAAACGCACAGCTGAACTCAGTTCGAGCGCGCCTGCCTGAGCGACTCCGCCAACCCCCGGGCTTCACGCGAGAGCTTCGGATCGAGTTGTTCGGCCGTCTCGGCGAGGCTCTTCAAGACCTGCTGTGCGCGCAGGCTCCAGCTCTCGGGATTCTCGGCGCTGTCCGAAACCCAGCTTGCCAGGTGTTCGACCGCGGTGTCGTTGTGGCCGGAGTAGTAGGCCTCCATTCCGTGCGCATAACGCACGGCACTCGGAAATGCGGGGTCGCTCGGGGCGTCTTCGCGTTCCAGCAGACGCCGCGCGTGTTCGAAATGACCGTTTTCGATCAGATTATCTACTGCCAGCCGGAAGCCCGCCGTCTTCGAACCAAACACGTCCTTGAGCAGATCCCCGAGCGGAATCTGGAACACAGCGCTGGTGCGTTTTGGATCTTCGATCAGGCTGCGCGCAACCGCACCACTGGGCGGAATCTGATGCAATACGATCAACAGCTGATCGCGCGTCTCCTCGAACAGGCGCGAAGCCTCGGCCCAGGACTCCATCATGCGCCGATGCCCGCCCTCGAATGCGCGCTCGAAGCCCTCGGCCAGCGGACCCGAAGCCGAGCCCTCCTCCATCATGCGCTGTAGACGCGGTCCGTAACTGGTCGTCAGGTAGTAGCCTTCGCGAAACTTCATGGTCTCGTGAAACAGCGCACCCACGGCCAGATCGAAGAGCTCCTCGGCCTGTACTTCGGTGAGTGGGCGGGCGTCGTTGACGCGAAACAACGCGTGACACTCTTCCTTCAGCCGGTGGAGCACATTGTCTTCCGCATCTCCGACCAACCCCTGCACGAGTTTGAAAGACAGACTCTGACTGCGCAGCCCTTCACCAATCTTGGCCGCCAGCACGAAGGCCTCCATGAAATCACGTACGATCTGGGCCAGCTTTCGCTCTCGCACTTCCACCGCGACGGAACTCCCCTGTTGATACTCTCGAGAAAATCGGACCCCCGGCGCTCGACCGAACGCCGGTCGAAATCGCCCGGGCTGCGGCGCACCCGTCTGGGCCGTAGAATGCAGCCCGTGATCCGCCGCCTACCCGCTTCTCGAACCGTGAACTTATCAGATCGCCTTGTCGCGGCGAGACCGCAATGAGTGCTTTCAGCAAGCGGCGGCTCGCGACCTGGGTCATCTTCGCGACGATCCTGATCGACTTCATCGGCTTCAGCATCCTGATTCCGGTGTTGCCGCGCTTTCTGGACGTGCTCGGCGTCGCCGCCTTTCACGTCCCACTGATCACCGCGCTGTACGCGCTGGGACTCGTGCTCTTCCTGCCCCTCTGGGGCTGGGCATCCGATCGTGTGGGCCGCCGTCCGATCCTGCTCACCTCACTTCTGGGCACGGCCGCCAGTTTCTTCCTTCTGGCGACTGCGGACTCCCTGCTGACCATCTACGTCGCCCGCCTGCTCGGCGGCTTCTTCGGCGCGAGTATCGGTGCGGCTCAGGCCTATATGACCGATCTGACCGACTCAGAAACGCGCACCGAGGGCATGGGGCTGATCGGAGCGGCGTCCGGGATCGGACTCGTTCTGGGCACGGCACTCGGTGGCGTGTTGGCCTGGGTCGATCTGGCCCTGCCGTTTTACGCGACGGCCGCCGTGGCCGGGCTCAACTTTCTTCTGGCGGCCTGGACACTGCCGGAGAGCCGCGCGCCGGGTTCAGACAATATTGGCTGGGGCGGGTTTGCGCGGGCCATGATTCCCGCTCCTTTGCTGGTCGCCGCCAGCGTTCACGACAATCGCACTCGGCTCTACCTCTATCTGTTTCTGCATATCTTCTTCGCCTTTTCCGCGATCGAAGCGATGTTTCCGCTTTTCGCTCGGGAACGCTTCATGTGGAACGAGCTGCAGATCGGCCTCTATATGGCCGCGGTCGCGTGCATCATGGGTTTGATCCAGGGCCTGGCGATCGCGCCCCTGACCCGGATCTGGGGAGACGTCCGACTGACCATCGGCGGGCTGGGGCTCATGGGCTGCGCGATCCTGGGAATTGCAGTGTCGTTCAACTTCGGCGTTTTGATGCTCTCCGGCGGGATGCTCGCGCTCGGTTCCGGCCTCGCCTTTCCCGCCTTCACCAGCTTGTTCTCGAGAGTCGCGGCCGATCACGAAGCCGGCGAATACATGAGCCAGAGCCAGGCCATGGTGAACACCGGGCGTACCATCGGGTCGTTTTGCTGGGGCTGGGTGTTCTACACCGCGGGCGCGGGAGCGCCGTTCCTTATCAGTGGCTTGAGCACGCTGGGCGCCATGGCCATCTTCGTGGCCGGTAGCCGCCTCTTGCTAGCCCGGAACTGACTCGGAGTCGGTCCTGGCCCGGATCGTGCGAAGGACGCACGGCGGACGGTGTTGTATCCTGCCCGGACAGGCCCGATCACCCCCAAACGGATCGAGCCACCAGCTGGATTGGGCCGGGAACTGCCGCGGATCAGCGCCGACCGGAGGCAGAGCCTGGAGGCTTCGACGCCCCGGGACTCCAAAGCGGCCCAGCCCCACAACCGAGGTTTCACATGAGCGAAGTTGAGAGAGAGCGACTGGACGTAGACATCCTTCTGGTAGGCGCAGGCCTCGCGAACCTGGCAGCGGTGATTCGCCTGCACCAGCTTTGCGAAGAAAAGGGCGTCGAGATGCCCGCCGTGCTCGTCATCGAGAAGGGCGCCGAGATCGGCGCTCACCAGCTCTCGGGCGCGATGATGGATCCGATTGCTCTCCAGGAACTCCTGCCGGATTTCCTGGAGCAGGGTTTCCCCTTTCACCATCAGTGCTCCTCGGATTACACGTGGATACTGACTGAAAAGAGCGGATTCACTTCGCCCGTAACTCCACCGCCGTTCGTCAACCACGGCAACTACGCCGTCTCGCTTTCCGATGTCGTGAAGTGGCTGGCCGAAAAGGCCGAGGGCCTCGGCATCGAGATCTACCCGGGCTTCCCGGCCGCGCGACCGATATTTGAAGGTGATCGAGTCGTCGGCGTGCAGATCCAGGATCGCGGGCTCGACAAGGACGGCTCGCAAAAAGGTGTGTTCGAAGCCGGCCCGGAGATCTACGCCAGTTGTGTTCTGTTTGGCGAAGGTCCGCGCGGTTCCTGCACGAAGCAGTTGCTGGACCGATTCGACATGCACGGCGAGAACCCACAGGCCTACGAGACGGGCATCAAGGAGATCTGGAAGATCAAGCCCGAGAACCACGTGCCCGGCCGCGTGATTCACACCATGGGCTGGCCGCAAGACCCGACGACGTTCGGCGGCGGTTGGGTCTACGACCTGAAGGACAATATGGTCTCGATCGGCTTCGTGAGCGGCCTGGACTACGACAACCCGCACACCGATCCGCACGACAGTATGCAGCGCTGGAAGACGCATCCCAAAATGCAGGCGCTGCTCGAAGGCGGTGAGTGCATCCGCTACGGCGCCAAGACAATGCCCGCCGGTGGCCACTTCTCGCAACCCAAGCTGTTCGCCAACGGCGCGATGATCGTCGGCGACTCTGCGGGTACCTGTAACGGCGAACGGCTCAAGGGCATTCACCTGGCGATCAAGAGCGGAATGCTCGCCGCCGAAGCGCTGATCGAAGCGATCCAGGAAGACGACTATTCCGAAAAGACACTCAGCAAGTACAAGGAACTCTACGACGCGAGCTGGGCGTACAAGGAGCACTGGAAGGCGCGCAACTTCCACGCTTCGTTCAGCTTCGTGCACAAGTGGCCCAAGTGGATGGGCTGGTTGCGACAGCTTCCCTGGATCGTGAACGGCCAGGCGCTCGCCATGATCACGGGCGGCCGGGGTCTGTTCAAACACGTCCGGTCGCACCCGGATCACACACATATGCAGAAGCTCGCAGACCTCTCGGCCAAGGAGCAGAAGAAGGCCGAGAAGATCGAGTACGACAACAAGCTGACGCTCGACAAGGTAACGGGCGTCGCGCTCGCGGGTTCGCGCCACGAGGTCGACCAGCCGTCGCACCTGAAGGTGGCAGATCTCAATGTCTGTGCGACGACCTGCGCCGAGGAGTACGGGAATCCGTGCGAGAACTTCTGCCCGGCAGAGGTGTACGAGATGATCCCGGACGACGCGAACGCCGGAAAGAACAAGCTCGTGATCCATCACGAGAACTGTCTGCACTGCAAGACCTGTGACATCGCGGATCCGTACGCACAGATCACCTGGACCACGCCCGAAGGTGGCGATGGGCCCGACTACTCGCAGATGTGAGCCGTTCGCTGGACGTCGGAATCGTTGGAGCCGGCCCGGCCGGGGCATTCTGCGCTGAACGCCTGGCCAAGGCCGGCCATCAGGTCTGTCTCTACGATCCGTCCCATCCCCGCGAGAAGGCGTGCGGTGGCGGTGTAACTCCCGGCGTGTTCGAACACCACCCGGAACTGCGCGAGCTGCGTGCACTGGGACGTCCGAGCCACTCCGTGCGATTGCGGGGCCCGGCGGGACGTGTACTGAACGTACCGATCGCGCAACCGATCGACGTGTTCTCGCGTCGGGTCTTCGACTCGGCCCTCGTCGATCGCGCGCGCAAAGCGGGCGCGCGCTTCGAAAGCGCGCGAGTGACGAATCTGAGCTTGAAGAAAGAGCAGATCGAACTCGAAGCCGGCGGCCAGCGGAACCGACACGATTTCGTAGTCGGAGCGGACGGACCGTCATCGATGGTGCGCCGCGCGCTGCTCGGTCACAAACCCGGCGACCCGTGCAGTTACGCCACGGCCGGCTTCTTCGTCGACGGCATCGAAGAAGACGAGCTGTACATCGAGTTCATCGCGGATTACCCGGGTTATCTCTGGGTGTTCCCGCGTCTGGATCACGTCTCGGTCGGAGTCGCAGCGCCGCTACACGCGGAGAACGGTCAGGCGTTGCAACGCCGCGTACTGAGCATGCTCGAACAACGCTATCCGGGAAGCCTCGACCACCCGCGCCGACCCTACGCCGCCAGCATCCCGGTCGCGGGAACGAAAAGCGCGCGTCGTCCGGTTCTCGGCGGGCCGCACTTCGCATTGATCGGTGATGCCGCCGCTCTACCCGACGCGATCACCGGCGAAGGCATCCAGCACGCCATCGACTCGGCGGCCACGCTCGCTTCCGCACTCTGCGAAGCCGGTCCGATGCGCGCACACGATCTGTACCGCGAGCGCTGGATGGCGAGCACGGGCAAGGACCTGGCACGCGCAGCGCAGATCGCCCGCTGGCTCTATTCGCCGCGAGGTGTGGATCTCGCACTCGCGTTGGGCAGTCGCAGTCGCAGGGTGAACCGGGTGATTTCTGAGATGTTGATGGTTGCGCAGCCGTATTCGACTTTGGGGCGGCGTTTGCTTCGGGATGCTTTGCGTCGGTTTTAGTTGGTTCGGGGGTTGAGGCAGGTGAGTCGGTCGAACGCCACCCCCGCCGGTCATGCTCCGCGCGCTTCGTTTGGACCTTGTGGCGCTCTTTGGTGGCTCCGAAATGCCCGGCGGGGGTGGCGTTCGACCTTCCCGCCGCGCTCGGCTGGTACGGGTGTTTGGGGAGGTGGGTGGCGTGGTGGAGAGGAATTCCTTTGGTGTGGGGTGTACACCTGATAGGGTTGACTAAGGATGTCCCGGGTCATTGGACTGGAGGTTCATTGGACTGGAGGAAGGGTCATGGCGGTTGCAGTGAGATTGTTGAATTGCTTCGCACTGATGGCCTTGGTGATGATGATCGGCGCGGTTGCTGATCGCGCCGGGGCAAGCACCCTGCCTTTCGGAACAGACTTCACGATCGAAGTTACGAACTTCGGTGGAGCCTCCGGAACGGTATCT
>JAAELY010000156.1 GCA_024226335.1 bacterium | reverse complement strand
TTTCACCGCGACTCTGAGCGTTCGCGAGCCGGCCCTCGATCGAGAGGTGATACGGCAACCGAAGACAGTCTGGACGACTCACATCGTCCTTGTCCTCGCGGCGCAACCAAGTCGCATTGACGTCCTGGCAACCCCGCTCGAGGTCCTTCACCAGGGGTCGGTTCCCGCCACCAGCGCGACAGATGGGCGCCGGGGCGAAGGCCGACTACGCCGTCGAGCCTCGAGCTCGGCACTCGAGTGTGCTGCGTTCCCGGTTCCAGGCGTACCTGCGCTGGAGCATCCAACCCGCCCTTCCCTGACAACCTCGGCCGATCTGTCCCGAGACCTGCGATTCCCCATACATCACGCGTTGCGCGGTCCGCCGGCTGGATCATGCCCAGGTCATGAAACGCTGCTCGCTTTGAGCCCCTGGCGATTCCCTGGTCATCAAGTCTTATGACGCTCCCAGGGTCCGTGATGTCCAGGTTCTCAGCCGCTGTGACGCTCCCGGGGTCCGTGATGTCCAGGTTCTCAGCCGCCGTGACGCTCCCGGGGCCCGCGATGTCCTGGTTCTCAGACCCGATGACGGACCCGGTGAGTCCGATTCCCTGGTCCTTCGGCGTTTCGCGTCCGCACGGCGGAAGCACTCCCTGGGCAACAGGGCGCTGCGCGTTCGCGCGGCGGGTGATTCCCTGGTCTTGGCGACACTGATCGTTCGCGCAAATGCCAATGCCCTGGAAATCAGGGCGCCCAGCTCCGGCACAACCTCTAGTTCCCTGGAAATCGGAGCACCCAGCGCTCGCACAACGTCTGATTCCCTGGGAATCGGACGTTTCGCATTCGCGCAGGTGCTCCAGGACTCTGTCCGAAATCGCCCTGGCGAGGCGCATCAAGACCTCATGCGATCTCGGTTCCAGGCGTACCTGTGCTGGAGCAGTTTGGTCAGGTCCAGCTCACCTCGCCGGACAACTTCGCGGCCAGAAGCTGGTTGGCCTGCTCGAGGGCCGTGATCGCCTGCGCGCGGGAGACGGTGGGGAACGCGTCGAGGAACTTCTCGAGGCTGTCTCCGGCTTCGAGTAGTCGAAGAGATTCTTCAGCGGTACGCGAGTTACCGACGAAGACCGCGGGCCTCCGAGGATTTCAGGGTCGCTGTGGACGACTTGGTCGAGATTCATGTCGTGCCTTGCACAGGGGGTCCGGTGCGAATTGCAACCAAACTGTTCGCCAGGCTCTCAGCAAAGCAGAGGTTTGAATGCGGCGGGGGGCCATGACTTCGATGGTCGCGCCTTCGCTGAAGCCGCCGTGCGTTTCGGCCAGGGTCGTTGACAGGGAAGCCTGAGAGGCGTATCATGCCAACAAATTTGTTGGCAACAGATTTGTTGGCAACGAATCTGCTGGAGGAGGCATGATCGACGCCAAGCTCAAGCGCGCACTCGGCAATTGGGTCGAGGGTGATCGCTTCTGGGACCGAGAAGCTGAGTTGGAGCTGCTGGTCGAGTACCTGGAAGAGGGCGCTCACCTGTTGATCGTGGCCCAGCGCCGGATCGGCAAGACCAGCCTGATGCGAGAGGCAGCCCGGCGTCTGGCAAGACGCTTCACCTGCCTCCAGGTAGACCTGCAGAAGTCCCACTCGCCCGCCGACGCGATCGTCGAGCTGAGTATCGCGACCCGCCCCCATGGATCGCTCTGGCAGACAACGAAGGGTGTCTTTTCGAGCGTCCTCGGCCAGGCCGTCGACATGGTCGAGTCGCTTCAGCTCGACGACCTCACCGTCACCCTGCGCAGTGGCGTCACGGCCGGCGACTGGCAGGCCAAGGGCGATCGACTCTTCGAGACCCTGGCCGCGGCGGAGAAGGAGGTCGTGGTGTTCTTGGACGAGGTACCGATCCTGGTGAGCCGGATCCTCCATGGGGACGACTTCCAGATCACGCCCGATCGCCGCAGGGAGACGGACGCCTTCATGTCGTGGCTGCGGGACAACTGCATCCGTCACCGGGGCAAGGTGCGGGTCGTGGTCACCGGCTCGATCGGCATCGAGCCCATCCTCCGCCGAGCGGGCTTGAGCGCCACGCTCAACGTCCTGACGCCTTTCGAGCTCGGCCCCTGGGACCGCGAAACCGCGGCCGAATGCCTCGAAGCCCTGGCCAACGGTTACGGCCTCCAGTTTCAGCCCGGGGCGATCGAAGCGCTGCTCGATCACCTCGGGGTGTGCATCCCGCATCACGTGCAGATGTTCTTCGACAACCTCTATCGGACCGCAAAGCTCCGCAAGCTGACCTCGATCACCAGGGAGCTGATCGATGAGGTCTATGAGCAGAACATGCTCAGCGTCCGTGGTCACGCCGAACTCAGCCATCTCGAAGAACGGCTCAAGCTCGTCCTGGGCCCTCATCTACATCCGCTGGCCCTCGACCTTCTCACCGAAGCCGCCGTGTCCTGGGAGCTCACGCCGACAGCCGCCCTGGCGCTCGCCCGCGAGCACTTGGTTGACGACGAGAAGCCCCAAGACGAAGTTCGCGAGATCCTCGGCATCCTGGAACATGACGGCTACCTGCAAAGAGAGCCCGAAGGCGGCTACGCCTTCGTCTCCAAGCTACTCCGAGACTGGTGGCACGCTCACTTTGGCTTCGCTTTCGTGCCTGCATTGGAACGTAGGGAGTAACCATGGGCCTACCGCAGCTAAAGTACAACCCTGGGATCCGCGGCGACCAGGAGTTGATCGACGGCTTCGTCGTCCGCCATCATCATCTCGAGCTCATCCTGGAAGTCCTACGCGAGAACACCGCCGCATCGAACCAGCACCTCCTGGTCGTCGGCCCGCGGGGCAGTGGCAAGACGACACTGGTACGGCGTGTGGCTGCGGAGATCCGCCGAGTCCCCGATCTCAAAGCGAATTGGTATCCGATCGTATTTGCCGAAGAGTCCTACCTGATCTCCAGCCCCGGTGAGTTCTGGCTCGAGGCCCTCTTCCACTTGGCTGATCAGACTCAGGATGACCGCTGGAGCCGCGCCTATCAAGAACTGCGAGAAGAGCGCGACGAGGCTCGGCTACGGCAGCGGACCCTCGCGCAATTGATGGACTTCGCGGCAGAGACCGAGAAGCGCATCCTGATGATCGTCGAGAATATGAACATGTTGCTCGGAGAGCAGATCAAGGGATCGGGCGATTGGGACCTTCGCCATACCCTGCTGAACGAGCCCCGAGTGATGCTCCTGGGCACAGCGACGAGTCGGTTCGAGGGAATCGAGAGGATCGACAAGGCGTGGTTCGAGCTCTTCTCTATTCATCAGCTACAGCCTTTGGACACGAAGGAGTGTGAAGCCTTGTGGCAAGCAGTTATCGGCGAAGATCCGCCGACTTCACGACTGCGCCCGATGCACATTCTGACCGGGGGGAATCCACGACTGCTGAAGATGCTGGCCGAGTTCGCCGCCGGTACGTCGTTCGAAGAATTGATGAGCCAACTCGTTCAGCTCATCGACGACCACACCGAGTACTTCAAGAGCTACCTCGATCACCTGGCACCTCTGGAGCGCAAGGTCTTCGTTGCGCTTCTCGATCTATGGGATCCATCGAGCTCGCAGGAGGTGGCTCGAGCCGCGCGATTGAGCGTGAGCAAGACGAGCTCTCTATTGAGTCGCCTTGGCAACAAAGGCTCCATCGAGATCGTCGAGCAACGTGGTCGCCTGAACATCTACCAGGCGTCCGAGCGACTTTTCAACATCTACTACCTGATGCGGCGCCGGCGAGGCCAGGCGAAGCGTGTCCTCGCCGTTGTCATCTTCATGATTCACTTCTACAGAGAAGAGCTGACCGCTGTCATTCGACAGATGGTTACCGAGACCGAATGGTCGGACGCCTTGAACGCCTCTCGGCCCGCGATCCGTGCCGCGGCGTCTAGCGAGGCTGCGGCAAAGCTGGCAACAGAGCTGCTGATCTCAGTGGCTGCAGCCGGACATGCAGAGGAGGCACTGGACAAGCTGATCCGGTCTGAAGGCGCTGAAGCACTCGAGCCGCTGGCCGTAGGGCTGCGGATTTTGCTGGGCGAGAACCCGACCAAAGCCCGTGAGATTCTCGAAGTCGGCCGCGACGTTGCACAGCAGATTCGCGACCTGCAAAAAGCCGACAAGAAGCTCGCCTGAGGGACCTCTCAGGCGAGCTATGCACTGCCTGCGGTTCGGTCTCAGCCCACCGCCTGAGCCACCGACCTCTGCCGGATCTCGACCGCCAGCTCCCCGCCTTCGAGCCCGACCGACGCCGGTGGGGCCGAGGAAGATGAAGGAGCCGATCGGCCCGCGCGAGTCTTCGATCCCCGAGCGGGCGCGGATCACCGCGTCGGCGACCAGCCGAACGGCTTCGTCCTAGCTAGCCGACGATAAGGCGGTGGAGGATCTCGTCGAGGCGCAGCAGCTTGTCCCGCTCGCCCTCGACCAGCCGGTCACGGGAATGCCGGTCCACTTGGAGCCGATGTCGGCGATGTCGTTCTCGGTCACCTGTTTGGTGGTGCCTGACACCACTTCTGGGGGTTACGCGGCCTGCTGGAAGAAACACACGACGTCGCGCACGAAGAAGTCGTCGAACTGATCTTGATCGGTCTTCTCAGGATAGTCGATCGCTTCGATCTGCAGCTCGTTGTTCCCGTTCTTCAGAATGCGGGGACCGATGTTGATGATCTGGGTGGACCAATGGTCAACGGTCTGCTCACGGTGAGAAACGTAGTCCCATCGGTTAGGGAAGATGTGCCCAACCGACTTGTCGTTGATCTTGACCACAACTGGGTCCTTGGCGCAGTTCAGACCTTTGACCATCAACATCAAGATGGCGGCGCCGCCAGGGTGCCGACCATGGGTGTAGAACGTCTTCTTCCACAGAGTGTTGCTGTCGCCGACGCGCCGATTAACATCTCCCTGTATAACAGTCATATCAGTCACTACAGGCATGATCTTACCTCCTTTATCTGATGTTTCCGTCCTTCATCAGATTCCAGAGCCAATCCCGGGCCGTTTTGTTTACTGGGGACTCGCGATTCCGCCGATTCTAGTGCGCTTCTCGCTTGGGCGTCCATTGTCTTGCGGCTGCGCCAAGAGCACATCCGCTCAGCTTGCCGTCACAGTCAAGACTTCGCCGGGACGTGGCCAGAGATCTCCCGCGCGAGCTGACGCGGGAGAGATTCATCCAGCAGCACGCGCATTCGCGGCCAGGAACTGGTTGGCCTGTTCGAGGGCCGTGATCGTCTGCTCCCGGGAGACGGTGGGGAATGCGTCGAGGAACTTCTCGAGGCTGTCTCCGGCTTCAAGGTAGTCCAACAGGTTCTTCAACGGGACGCGGGTACCGACGAAGACCGCGGTGCCCCCGAGGATCTCGGGGTCGCTGTGGACGACGATCTGATCGAGCTTCATGCTGTGACTCCTGATCGTGCTTTCTTCATCCAGCAGGCATGCCCGCCCGGCCTGCGCCGGGCGGCCGTCTGATGATCGAGGTGCTCAGGCCACCGTTGCCGTCGACCCCTCCCGGATCTCGACCGTCAGCTCCCCGCCTTCGAGGCCGACTTCGATGGTCGCGCCTTCGCTGACCTCCCCGGCGATCAGGGCACGGCCGATGCGGGTCTCGAGGTGGTGCTGGAGGTAGCGCTTGAGGGGGCGGGCGCCGTAGACGGGATCGTAGCCTTCGCGGGCGATGTATTCGCGGGCTGGCT
>JAAELY010000155.1 GCA_024226335.1 bacterium | reverse complement strand
TTCACATCCGCAATCAATTTCTGGACACCGTCCCAGACAGGATCTGGAATGCGCGAGCGCAGCGCATCGTTCCACTCGATGCGCACGACCCCGTCGCGCAACCCGAAACGAATCGAGCGGGGATAGAACTGGCCCGACCTCACCTCGCGGGCCACGAGCAGCAGGGCACCGGGAACATCGAGCGTGGCCGAAGCCAGGATCGAGGTCGGCGCGAGATCATTCTGGTTTTTGTTCGTGCCGAAGGCGAAGACCTTTGGGTTCTCTTCGACGGCCTGAAAGAATCCACGCGCAGCTTCGTTTGCGTTGTGGATCAGCATATCGACGCCCGTCGAAATCTGAGCGAGCGTCGCCTCGCGAGCAGCGGAGGCATCGGTCCAGTTTCCGATATACGAGATCTTCAGATCGGTGTGCTTGCGCGCGAGCTTTCCACCGCCTTCGAATGCGTAAAACGTGCTGGCCACCGAGGGAATCTTCACACCACCGATCGCACCGATCTTCGAATCTCGGGCGAGTCTTCCCCCCAGGTAACCGAGCACGAACGTGGCCTGCTCCAGTTCGAAGACGATCGGCGAAACATTCCTTCGCACCGTCGATCCACTGGTCGTGATGAAAATAGTATCCGGGTACTCGATGGCGACTTTGGCTGCTGCATCCTGGAACTCAAAGCCGTGACCAAAGATCAGCCCGAAACCACGCGCAGCAAAATCTCGAAACCCGGCTTCGAAGTCTTGAGGAGTCTTTGTTTCCTGATGGGCGATCTCGGCACCCGTCTCGTCGCGAATCCGCTCCAGTCCCTCGTAGGCACTCTGGTTCCAACCCGCGTCGCGAATCGAACCGGGCGTGAGCAGGGCGACTTTGAACGCGGACTCCGGGCCGGATTCTTCCAGACCGCAACCCAACACGCCGGAGACGATCACACCAGAGACGACCAGAAGGACCGCCCGCACGAGTCGAAAACAGGACCTGGGAGCCGGGTGAAGCTTGGGTGGGAATGACACCGCGGGTAGAGTATCTGCCCACTCGGATTGGCGAAAGGTGCGCGGTCGGCGGCCAGTCGAGAAAATGGGAATCGGCCCAGGCAATGGAGCGCGGTTTTCAGCCGCTTGCTAGCCTGCGAAGGGCATTTCCGAAGGAAGCCGATGACCGGACCCGAATCTTCATCTGAGGCCAGCCCGAACCTGCGCGCCGTGACCTTCGACTGCTGGGGGACCCTGATCTTCCAGCCTACACCCGACGAGCCACCCAACTCGAGCCGCCCGGCGAGCCGCGAACGGGTGCTGATCGATCTTCTGACGCGTCACGGTGTTCGCCATGACGAAGAGGCGGCGCGCCAGGCTCTGCGCAAGGGATCTCAACGTCACTGGCGCTGCTGGCAGGATGGGATCGCCACCGGAGCCAGCGACATCGTGCGCTGGACGTTTGAAGATCTGGAAATCGATCATCCCGAACTCCAGCGCGAAACGACCAGTGTTCTGGAGGAACGCGCCCTGGAGTTCGAGGTGCGCGCACTCGATGGCGCACGCGACACCCTGCAGCGTATGGCGGACCTGGGAATCCGACGTGGACTGATCTGTGACACGGGTTACAGCCCGGGTCGTGTAGTGCGTCAGTTACTCGATCGAGTGGGCCTGCTCGATCTTCTGGAAGTCACGATCTTCTCCGACGAAGCGGGCTTCCCCAAACCGAATGCGTCACTGTTTCACAGTGCACTCGGAGCACTTGAAGTCGCACCCGAACACGCCGCGCACGTCGGCGATCTGCGCCGCACCGACATCGCCGGTGCCCGCGGCGTGGGTATGCGCAGTGTGCGCATCCGAGACGTCAACGACGATGACGTCGATCTACAAGACGCCGACCACATAGCCGACAACCACCCCCACCTGTGCGAGTTGCTGGGCTTCTAGCCGGAAGCGGCGAGAAGCCAGCTACGAATGACACGCCCCTTCCAGTTCCTCGACCAGCCCGAGTACGTGCAGGATCCGCTCCTCGCTCACGTAGGACTCGCCGGCACCCCGAATTCGTTGGACGAAAACGTCGAGATCGGCCGCGAGCAGGGCTCCGGCCGGACCGGGGCTCGGCGATTCGAGCTGCCCGTGCTCGCAACGCACGGCCCAGTCGGTTGCGCGTTTCAGACCCGGACCGCGCTCTTCGATGAGAGTCAGCTCTCCGCCCTGCTCAAAGTCGAGATCAGCCTGCAGTGAATACCCACCGGCAGAACCTCGCAACAGACTGCAAGCGCGCACGCTCGCAGGACCGAAGAGATCGACGATGCGATGCAGGCGCGCCACCGCGCGCAGAGATGCCGATCCGGCCAGCGCCGGGTCACCGATCCAGCCGTCGGCCTCCGCGCTGAAGTGCACTTCGCCCGCGTGCAGTCGGCCTAGCTTGCTGGCGGCCTCGCGCAACTCGAGCTGTGAGGGCGAGAGCAGCTCGATATGCTCGACGTGCAAGACACGATCCCGGAGGCGAGCCAGTTCGAAGAGTTCCGACGCCACCACCGGCCCAGGCGCGAGTGGGAACTCGACAGCTACGTGCTTGCCGGACTCGAGTGCCGCTCTCGCGGTCGCGGGGTGCAGTACATTGGGCGTACAGACAATCAACGCGTTCACGGTATCGTCGTGCAGAATCCGTTCGAGTGTCGGCCCTTCGGCTCCTGGGTCGCGATGCACCAGTCCCGCGAGTTCCGTCTCCGGGTGGGCTTCGATCGCAGCCACACGGGATCGACCCGCACGCCCCGCGCCGATGACGGCCACGCGCAAGCTCATCAACTGAGTTTCCGAGCCAGAGTCAAGCCGTCCGAGAGCGCGATCATCAGCGACTGCGTACGCGAGGGCGATCCTACGGTGTCTCGAGTTTCATTCCTGAGTTCCACTAGGGAATCTCTGCACAGGGAGGATTCGAGCGAGAAGCGGGAGTCGCCGCCTGAGCAAGAAGCGTGATCCGATCGCAGATTCGTAGATCTGCAGAGGGTCGCGCGACGCAGCGCAGGCGGATGCATCGCGCTTCGCAGCCGCAGCCTCCCTGTGCAGAGGTTCCCTAATAGCCGATCGTCGGCGTTGGTGAACTGGCTCAAGCGATAACTCCTCAAGACATTGGCGACAGCAGTGATGCTATCAGACCCACAAGACGGTGCGGACTAGAGTTTCGACTTTCCGCTCGCTGACTGATTGCTAGTATTTCAGACACTGCTCGTATTGCAGTCACCGAGCAGCATCATCCGCAGGGCAAGGGAGCGCGCCCGTGGCAGCTCGCATCAAAGTAAAATCCGAAAGTGCACACGAGGAGCCGGTTTCCGCACAACAGCCGGTCTCGAGCCCAAAGCCCTCTCCTACTGAAATGCCCGAAGCGGAACGGGTTGCCCGGAAAATCGTGCGCGCGACGAACGACCTCGAACACGTCGACCTTTCAGAACTCTACGCGGAAAATTGCATTTCCGTCGAGTCGAGTCTCGGCGAAGAAGCCAGTATCCACGGTCTTCCAGCCCTCGAAGAAAAGCTGGAAGCCTGGCTCGCGAAAGTGGAGACCGCTCACTGGACACCCGTACATGTGTTCGTGAACGGAAATGCGATCTGCATCGAGTGGCAGGCGGAACTCAAGATGCGCGACGGTCGTGCGATCGATTTCGAAGAGATCGCAATTCACGAAGTCGAGAATGGCAAGATCGTTGCCGAGCGCTTCTTCTACGATCCCAGTGCACTGTCTGCACCGCCGGCCGGCTCGACGAAGCCTGAAGCAGAACCCGAACCGGTCGAGGCACAGGCTGAACTTCCCATGCCTCCCGTGGTCGCGGTCGCGAAGCCCGAACTGACCCAAGCTCCTGTGGAATCCGAAGCCGCAGCGGAGACTGAATCGGAACCCGAGCCGGTCGCCGAGCGCACGCCGTTTTTCCCGACATTCGAACTGGAAGACGACGAACCGGGAACCCCGATCGACCCGATGGATCTCTGAGTCCGCTCCCTAGGCGCGACGAAGCGCGGCGCCGCTGCGCTCCCCGGTGTGCTCGCCATCGCGAACCACGTGGCCACCGTTGACGAAGACGTGCTGGATGCCCGCGGGTGTCGCATGGGGCGCTTCGTAGGTCCCGCGATCGATGATCTCTTCGGGGTCGAAGAGCACGAGGTCGGCAAACGCTCCTTCGGTGAGTTCGCCCCGTCCCGCCAGGCCAAACACGCGCGCCGGAAAGCCAGTCATGCGATGCACGGCTTCTTCCATTGGAAAGATGCCGAGTTCGCGAGAATAGCGGCCGAGTACACGCGCAAAGGAACCGTAGAGTCGCGGGTGTGGATTACCGTCCATACTCGGAATCCCGTCAGAACCGATCATCGTGCTGGGATGTCGCATCACGGTCTGCACATCGTCTTCGGACATGCTGTGCATGATGATCGTCGCCAGAGGTTCTTCGGCGAGCACGCGCTCGGCCGCCTGCGGTGCAGCCAGTTCCCACTCGGAAACGAAGTCCGCAATCGAACGCCCGTGCCACTCGGAGTGGTTCTCAGTCGAAGAGATCACCACGTCTGCGGGATCGACCTTCCCGACCCCGCCGCTGCCCCCGAAACCGTCGTTCTGGGCAATCGCCGCCAGGACCGTACTGCCCGCGGTGTAGGGGTATTGATCGGCGTGAACCGATACGCCGCGCGCCTGCGCCGCTGCAATACGCTCTAGCGACTCCGTCACCTGTCCCCAGCTCTCGCGCCCCGAAGCCTTGTGATGCGATATCTGCACCGGCACACCCGCGCGTTCACCGATCTCAATCGCCTCGTCGACCGAGTCGAGCAGACCCGGTCCTTCATTGCGCATATGTGTGGTGTAGAGGCCCCCGCATTGCGATAGCTCGCGGGCCAGCTCGACGATCTCATCCGTCTTCGCGTGCCGACCCGGTTCGTAGATCAGCCCGGTCGACAGACCCAACGCCCCCGCCGCCAGACCTTCGTCGAGCAGACCCTTCATCGCGTCCAGCTCATCCCCACTGGGTTCACGCGCCTCGCCGCCCATGACCGCCGCGCGCAGCGTCCCGTGCCCGACCAGCGCGCCGATGTTGACGCTCGGCCGATGGGCATCGAGCCAGCCGAGATAACCCGAATAGCCTTGCCACTCCGGTAGTTCTTGATTTGGATGGAACGCACGAGCCATCCGGGAAGCCTGGTGATAAGGAGCCGCACCCATCCCGCAGTTACCCACGACACAAGTCGTGACACCTCCTTGCACCTTGAAAGCCATTTCGGGATAGACCACGGCCGCGAAGTCATCGTGCGTGTGGACGTCGATAAATCCGGGGGCCAGTGCAAGGCCCTGCGCGTCGATCTCGACTTCAGCATCTCCGGACAGCGAGCCGATCGCCGAGATGCGCTCCCCTTCGACTGCGAGATCCGCGTCGACGGGGGGCGCGCCGGTACCGTCGCAGAGTCGTGCATTGCGGATCAGTACGCGTTGGCGTTTGCTCATTGTTTCTCCGTTCGGCCTCAGATTGTGATCAGCATTCCGCCGTCGACCACGAGAACCTGACCCGTCATCAGATCCGACCCCGTCACGATCCCGAGCACGGCATCGGCAATGTCTTCAGGACTCGACACCTTGGCCAGAGGAACCCGTGCACTTATCGCGGCCATCGCCCCGTCGTAGGATTCCCCGAGTCCGCCCTGTAGCCAGCGCCCGGTGATGGCACCGGGGGCGACCGCATTCACGCGCACCTGCGGTGCGAGCACTCGCGCCAGTGTGACCGTCAGATTGTTGAGTGCGGCCTTGGAGGCGCAGTAGGGAATCGAACTGCCCTGCCCGGCCACGCCGGCCACGCTCGAAATCATGACGACTTCGCCGTCGCCCGATTCCTGAAGCGGTCCGCGGGCGGCGCGCGCCATCTGGAAGGGACCGACCACATTTACGGCCATCAGTTCCTGCCAGTCTTCGGCCTTCACGCCGTCGAGATCGGTGTGGGGTACGAATACGGTCGTACCGGCACTCTGCACGAGGATGTCCAGGTGTCCGAACTCTGTGGTAGCCGCCTTCACCATGCCGCGACAGGCGGAATCATCGGCGACGCTCGCCTGATGCGCGATCGCCTTCACGCCCAGAGCTCGACAGTCTTCGGCGGTCTTTTCCGCGTCGTCCTTTGAACGGCTGTAGTTCACGAGCACCGAGCAGCCGCCTTTGGCCAGTTGCAGTGCAGTTTCGCGGCCCACGCCCGTGCCACCGCCGGTGATGATCGCCGCCTTGCCTGAAATATCCATTCCAGTCTCCTTACGAGCGGCATGCTACACGATGGGAGCGGGGCTACGGGTTCTGGAAAGACAGAGTCAGCCGCGAACGGCTCCCACACCGCAGGCGGAACGAACTTCGTCCATCAGTCCGGCGGCGACCTCGCGTGCGCGGACCGCACCGACCCGCAGCACTTCTTCGACTGCGTCGGGATCGGCCGCCAGCTTCTCGCGACGCTCGCGTGCGGGTCCGAAGTACTCGGTCACTTTCTCGAGCAGGGCCTTCTTGGCGTCGCCATAGCCCATACCGCCTTTGCGGAAACGCTGCGCCATCTCGGCTCGCTCTTCATCATTCGCAAACAGCGCGTAGAGCGCGAACAGGTTCGAAGTGTTGGGATCCTTGGGGTCTTCGACGGGTGTCGAATCGGTCACGACACCCATCACCTGCTTCTTGAGCTGTTTGGCAGTCGCAAACATCTGGATGGTGTTGTCGTAGGTCTTGCTCATCTTGCGCCCGTCGGTGCCGGGCACCGTTGCGACCTCGTCGGGGATATACGCTTCGGGCAGTGTGAGAACTTCGCCGTAGGTCATGTTGAACTTTACGGCGATGTCGCGCGTGACTTCCAGGTGTTGTTTCTGATCCTGCCCCACTGGCACCACGTCGGCGCGGTGAATCAGGATATCGGCCGCCATCAGAACCGGATAGGCAAACAGGCCGTGGTCCGGTTTCAGACCCGCAGCCAGCTTGTCCTTGTAGGAGTGGCAGCGTTCGAGCAGACCCATGGGCGTGACGGTCGTGAGAATCCAGGCGAGTTCGGCGACTTCGGGCAGATCGCTTTGCCGGTACAGGATCGACTTCTCGGGATCGACTCCGAGCGCCAGGTAGTCCAACGCAACGCCGCGGGTCAACTCACGACGGGTATCGGCATCGCGAACCGAATTCAGGGAGTGCAGATCGGCCAGGAAATAGGCCGCCTGATTGTCTTCCTGGAGAGCGATGTACTGGCGGATCGCACCGAAGTAGTTGCCGATGTGCAGTACGCCCGAGGGCTGTGTTCCCGATAGCACGCGCTTGCCTCGCGGGCGCTCGTGCGTCGTCCCCTTTTCCGCACTCATATCGATTGCACCCAGCGCGGACTGAAGACCGGATCTTCTCCTTCGAGCATGCGGGCAAAACGCTCGATGAGACGCGAGCTGATCGGACCCGGAACGGGCGCCGGCAATTCGTGCCCATCGATCCGTTCGACGGCCCACACTCCTGAACTGGTCCCCGTAAGGAAAGCTTCTTCCGCGCGCGCGAGCAGATCGCCGGGCAGCGGCTCTTCCTTGATGATCAGACCTTCATCGCGGGCCAGATCGATCACCGCGCGACGGGTTATCCCGGCGAGCACCAGATCGGTCGGTGCGGAACGCAGGAGCCCCTCGGTGACCAGGAAGAAACTCTGCGTCGACGATTCGGCCAGATTGCCGTGCTCGTCCAGAAAGAGCACATCGTGAAAGCCCTCCGCCCGAGCGCGCTTTTTCGCCACCGCTGCATGCGTGTAGCTCGCAGCGACCTTGATTTGTGGCGAGAGAACACTGCTCGGCATCTTGCGCGGATGTGCGATCTGCAGGCGCGCGTTGGGGCGCTCGCCCGCGCCGCTGGGCGCGATGTCGGCGATCGAAAAAGCCGCGACCGCCACACAGACGTGCGGGTTGGCCGGCAATACGTCGAACGAGATCGAATCGTAGTAGCCGCTGATCTTCACGATCTCGCATCCCGGGTTCGCCCGCACGACCTCTGCGATCGCCGCCAGCAGAGCATCCAGGTCGTGTTCGAGTTCCATGCCGTTTAGCGCAGCCGAGTTCATGAAACGCTCGGTGTGTTCGCGCAGACCGAAGATCGCCGGACCGCGAGCCGTCTCGCACACCTGCATTACGTCAAAAACCAACGAGCCGCGCTGGACCGACTGAGAAAGCAGGTGAACCGTGACCTCGGGCCAGGCGACCAGCTTCCCTTCCAACCAGATTTTCCGCTCTTCCAGTGACATGGAGCGAAGTCTAGCCCCGCCTGCGGGCACTGCCCCACCCTGGCCCGGAGGCGTTGTCTGAGCTAACTCCATCCTGGGGGTGAAAACATGGTGAAGTACCCACTGGTCGTAGTTAATCCGCGGACAGCGCGGGTCGTGAGCGACCCCGATCTGGTCACCCGGATCCGACAGCGCATCCCGGCAGAGAATCTCTTTCTGGGCAGGAGCCCAGAGGAGTTGTACCTGAAGCTGCGCGAGGCTCGGGCAGCCGACATCGACACCCTGGTCGTAGTCGGTGGGGATGGCACAACGGCCGCCGTACTGACTTCCCTGCTCAGAGTCTGGCCGCATTCGATCCTGCCCAAACTGGTGCTGGCCGGCGGGGGTTCGGCGAACTCGATCGCGCGCTCGCTCGGACTGCGCGGCAGCGTGGAAGGCGTACTCGACCGCCTGCTCGACGAGGAGACCAGGTCCCCCGAACCCCGATTGCAGCCACTCCTGCGCATCCGTCCGGCGGCCAGCGAAAGCTACTACGGGCTTTCGCTGCTCGCAGGTGCACCCAAGCGCTGGCTCGAAGGAATCGAAGCAGGACCGGGTCGCGGGCTGGCGGGTCGCACGGCTGAATCACTGCGAACTCTGGCATCAGTGCTGGTGCGCGGCGAACGGGCACGCGAACTGGCCGAACCCGTGAACGCCGAAATCGAGATCGACGGAAGAGCCCTGTTGGAAGACTCGTTTACAGCGCTGGCGATCAGCGTCATCGGCGATCTCGGACTGGCGGTCACGCCATTCCAGGACGACACGCCCGCGGTCGGCAGTTTTCACGTGGGGTTGACGCCGGCGGGACCCGCGCGCCTCAGCCTCGAAGTACCGCTGCTCACCTTCGGCCTGACCGACCAGTCCTGCGTCGAGATACACGAGGCGAATTTCGTCACGCTGCGCTTCGCCCAGCCAACCGAACTGAGCCTGGACACAGTGACGTTACCGGCGACGGAATTATTGACCATCGAGCCGGGACCGTCGTTGCCGATCCTCAACCCCTGAGAACCCGACTGGAGATGCAGCACCCCGTTTGGAAGGCCGCTTTGCATCTTCGAGCCACAAATAGGGCGTTTGCTGCCTCCGGGGCGTTTGGGGCTTTGCGTTGAGCAAGACCGGCGTGATCGCCAACTCGCGTGCAGGTCGGCTCAAGCGCGACCCGGAGTTGATCGAACGCGTACGACATCTCCGGCCCGAAGGCTTCGTCGAGTCGACGAGCGGACTGGAGGACGTAGCTCCGGCCCTCGAACGGTTGCGCGATCGCGGGGTCGACACACTGGTGATCGTCGGAGGGGATGGCACGGTCGGTGGCACGCTCACGCCCCTTTTGAGCGTCTGGCCCAGCGATGAACTGCCGCGCATCGCGCTGGTGGCCGGTGGAACGGTGAACACGATTCCCGGTTCGCTGGGAGGCCGAGCCAGTCTCGAAGAAACAGTCGAAAAGATCGCCGCCGGCGAAGGCCTCCGGGAGAGCCTGCGACCCGCAGTCCAGGTGACTCCAGAAGGAGGAAGGGCTCGCGCGGGCATGATCTTCGGCAATGGCGTCACCACGCGCTGGCTCGCGGCCTACTATTCCAACTCCAGACAGGGAGCCCTCGGGGCCGCGCAGGTCGTCGGTCGCGCCATGGCTTCGGCATTGTCGGGCGGAAGCCTGGCGGCGTCGATGTTCGAGCCGTTCCGGGCCAAGGTCGAGATCGACGGTGAGGTCCTGGAACGAGAGGAATTCACGATCATGGGTGCATCGGGCGTGCGAGATGTGGGCCTGGGATTTCGACCGTTCCACAGCGCGGGACAGCAACCGGACCGCATCCACTTCCTGTGCACGGGCGCGGGTCCGGCTCGATTGAGCGCAGAACTTCCGGGTCTATGGCTCGGTTTGCGCGGCTCGGCACTCGAGCACCATTCCGCAGCCCGCGTCTCGGTGCGTTTCGACACACCGCAACCGTGGAGCGTGGACGCGGATCTGGTCGCTCCGACAGAAGCGTTGGAGATCTGCCCCACACCACCCATCCGATTCGTTTCGCTCTGAGCTTCGCATCCGAGCTTCAGGCGAATTTCACCGACCACGGCGTTTCCCGACGCCCCAGATGAAGTAGTAGAGTGAGCACCATGCCTGCATACCTGCGCGTCGTCCTGATTCTGATCGCCGTAGTCATTTTCTGCGGTGGCATCGTCTATTCGTCCCTGCAGCCGCCCGCGCCGCTAGAGGTTCCGGAACGCGGAGTCACCCTTCACGGGGTTACCGTGATCAATCCCGGAAGGGAGCGGCGTTCGAATACCTCGGTAATCGTTCGAGGCAATCGCATCGAACGCGTGCAACCGACCTTGCCTCCGAGTCTCGCCGACGATGAGGATTTCGCCGGCATGTACGTCCTGCCCGGACTCAGCGACATGCACGTGCACTTCCCCATGGCCGCACTTCCAGGGCAGACGGAGCTTTTCGCGTTCCTGTTCTTGTATTACGGCATCACCACCGTGAGAGACGCGGGCGACATCGATGGAAGCGCAGTCGGACCGGCGCGTGAAGGCGTCGCGAAACAACTCTTTCCCGGACCGCGCATCTACGCGTGTGGCCCTTTCGTCGACGGGGATTCTCCGCTCTGGAAAAACACCCGACAGGTACTGAAACCCGAACAGGCCGGCGCGGTAGTCGACGAGATCTTCAAGTCCGGTTTCGACTGCGTGAAGGCCTATAACGGACTGAGTGCCGAAGTCCTGGCGGCACTTCGAGAGGCCGCCGAAGAAGCCGATCTTCCGCTGATCGGACACACACCGAAGGGTGTACCGTATGAGGTCGCGAGACTCGACGACGCCCAGCACGGCATAGGCATTCCGCCCGAACTCGACGAAGACCTCGACTACCCGGAGATCATGAAGGCCTGGAGTCTGGTCGACGAGGCGCGACGCAAGAGCATCGTAGAGACCGTGCGGAAATACGATATGGCGAATACTCCGACGCTCGTGAGCAGCGAGCGCTTGATGCGCTTCGACGACTACGAAACACTGCGGAAGAACCCCGACACGGAGCTTCTTCCGCGCTTCTACAGCGACGTGATCTGGAGCCCCACCGAGGGCATACCCGGTCTGCGCAATCTGACACCCGAGGGATTTCAGGCGCTTCACGACTCGATGCACCCGAGGCTGAGCATGATCAAGGCTTTGTACGACGCCGGTGCACGCCTGCACCTGGGCACCGACGTGCAGACGGCCTTCGTGGTTCCGGGTGTCAGCCTCTACCACGAGATGGACCTGTTCGTGAGCGCGGGCCTGACGATCGAACAGGTCTGGGGGATCGCCACGCGCGGTCCGGCAAAGACCCTGCGAAATCCGAAACACGGCAGGATCGTCAAGGACGCGCTGGCCGACCTGCTGATCTTCAGCAAGGACCCCACCGCGGACATGGATGCAATCAACTCCCTGGAAGCCGTGGTCGCCGACGGTCGCCTGTACTACAGCGACGATCTGGAAGAGCAACTGGGCGAGTACCAGTCGTGGTTCGGCGGCATCATCTACGAGACGGTGTCCACTCGGCTCGTACGTCAGGCAATGGCGGCTCAGTTCGGCGACGATGCGGAGTCCTCAGACTAGCCAGCCACATCGACACCTTCGTGCTCCAGCAACCAGCGTTTGCGCTGTAGACCCCCTGCGTAACCCGTGAGCGAGCCATCCGCACCCAGAATGCGATGGCAGGGCAGGACCAGTGCGACGGGGTTGCGACCGTTGGCCGCGCCCACCGCGCGGGCCGCTTTCGGTTCACCGATCCTGCGCGCGAGCGCACCGTAGCTCGAAGTACGACCCGAGCGCACCTTGCGCAGCGCACGCCACACCTTGCGCTGAAAGTCCGTGCCTCCGGTATCGACCGGAATCGCATCGAGCGCGCGCAGATCCCCTTCCAGATAGGCCCGAACTCGCGCCGAGAATCCGCCGGGATTGCGCGTGCGCACCAGCGATACCTCGGAGTAGCGCATCTTCAACAGGCGCATCATCCGCTCACGCGTGTCCGCAAAGTCGAGTGCCCACAATGCGCGTTCATCGGCGACTAGCAGGATCATTCCGATCGGGGATGCGATCTCGTCGTAGTAAAGTTCCACTGAAGAATCTCCTCGCTAGTCGGCCGAAGCTTCGGCCGCCCAAAGATGCATGGCGGCATAGGCGCGCCAGGGGCGCCACGCTTCGGCGGCTTCGCGCAACTCGCGCCGCTTGACCGGACCCGAACCGTTGCCCAGCGCTTTTCGCAAGACCAGATCCGCATCGGGGAAGGCGTCGGGTTCGCGCGTCGCGCGCATGGCGATGTACTGAGCCGTCCACTCCCCGATTCCCGGAAACTGGCAAAGCCGGGCCACGGTCTCTTCGAGACCCAGCGGCGCATCGAGTTGCAACTCACCGTCGTCGACGGCCGCGGAAAGACTATGGATCGCCTCTGTGCGCTGTTTCGGCATACCGAGGCCGCTCAGATCGGCGCTGCGCAAGCTGCACGGCGTGGGAAAGAGATGAGAGAGTTCAGGCCTGGAGTCGACATGGATCGTTTCGCCGTGGCGCCGCACCAGGCGCGATGCCAGGGTCGCGGCGGCCGAAAGGCTGACCTGTTGCGCCAGGATTGCGCGAACCGCGAGTTCGAAGCCGTCCCAGACACCGGGAACGCGTGCACTCGCCCCGGCCAGCAACGGCCGCAGGCGCCCATCACTCGCCAGGTGATCTCGGATCTCGTTCGGATCGGCGTCCAGATCGAAGATGCGTCGCAGCTGCGTCGACACACGGATCAACTCGCGGGTATCGGAAAGACAGATCCGCGCCAGAAGCTGAGGCTCATTGGTCGAAGGCCGAACCTCGACGATGCCGGTCGCATCACCGATGCGAATGGTCCGGCAGTACGCGTCGGGAAGAACCGACTCGACGTGCGGCGTCGCCTGTAACTGCAGGAAAGCGATGATCGCAGCCCAGTCAAACGGTTCTCGATACGGAAGCCGCAACGTGATCTCGGAACCGTCTTCACCTGCGGGTGCAACCGCCGCGCGACGCGCTCGCGCCCGCTTGCGCAGCGCACTCGGTGTTCGAGCGTAGGTAGTGCGAATCGTGTCGTTGAAGCGACGCACACTGGAAAAACCCGAAGAGAAGGCGACCTGCGTCATGGGAAGCGCCGTCTCGTCGATCAATTTCTTCGCAAACAACAAGCGGCGCGTCTGCTCGACCGCAATCGGCGACGCCCCCAGATGCTTGACGAACAGACGCCGCAACTGCCGATCCCCAATGCCGAGTCGCGCAGCCAGGTCTTCGGTCTTTCCAGCCACGAGCGCGCCATCCGCGATCAGACGCAGCGCTCGCGAAACGGTCGCCGAGCTACCCAACCAGGCCGGCGTTCCAGGCGATACTTCCGGACGACAGCGCAGGCAAGGTCGGTAACCCGCCTCCTGGGCCGCCGCAGCACAAGCCACGAAAGTGCAGTTCTCGAAGCGCGGAAGCGGCGCGGGGCAGACCGGACGGCAGTAGACACCCGTCGATCGAACGGCGGTAAAGAACCGCCCATCGAAGCGCGCATCCCGGGCCTTGACCGCGCGGTAACAGGTATGGGGATCGAGACTCACGAGCGCAATTCTGCGCCCTCGCGCGCGGCTCGGCTAGCCGGATTCGGACCCGCTCCTCGCGCAGCCCGGGGCCAGAGAACGGGCCACTGAGTTCTGTGGA
>JAAELY010000154.1 GCA_024226335.1 bacterium | reverse complement strand
GGGCTGGGCCAGCGGCCAGATCTCCGAAGCCGGGTACGGGGGAGGCATCAGGCGATCCGTGGGATGCACCTCGACGTCGGGTGCGTGATCCACGGCGATCAGCCGAGCTTCGTCCAGGTAGAGAACTTCGCGAAGTTCTTCGGTGACCTGCAGGACGTAGTGGCCATCGCGAGGTACGAAGCTCTTCGAGTCTCCGATCCAGACCAATTCTTCGGGATCGGCGGAAAGAACCTGGCCGCGTCGCAATGAAAGCCCCAGCGGCGAATTTCCCAGCAGATCGGTGACGAAGCGGAACGTCTTGCCGCTCCAGGCGTAAAGATAGGGGCAGGAGCCGGCGGCGACGTGCTTCTCGATGAGCGTCAGTGTGTCCGGAGGAGCGGGAATCTGGATCTGGTTGTCGACCACACCATTGGTCCAGACCGTGTACACGGAGTCCAGCTGGGTTCTCCCGGCCAGACCGATTTCGATGGGCAGCGCGGAAACCGAGCGTGCAACCCAATATTTTCCGGCGCGCACTTCCACTCGAGTGCCGATACCACCGGGGTTCGTCTTGGTTCCGACCAGGCGGATCTTGAGTTGGCCATTGGCCTCTCCACCGTCGTTGCGCAAAAGGCGCAGGCCGTCACTGGTGACCAGGGTCAGGTCGGTATCGCCGTCTGAATCGAGATCGGCGGCCAGAAGATCACTCACCGTCGGAAGGGAGAGTGCGGCCAGGCCGGTTGCATCACTGACTTCACGCCAGCCATCGGAAGCGTCAAAGCTCCAGAGCATGAGGCGACTGCCCTTCGCTGCGCCGGCATCGGTTCCGGCCAGCAGAAGATCGAGCCAACCGTTGTTGTCCACATCGAGCAGGACAGCGGCCCGGGGTTGCAGTCCTCCCAGGTCGAGATGCACGCGCGTCGCCCCGGAACCGGGCAGGATCAGGACCTCACTCTCGCCAATCAGGAGCGTGTCCAGCATTCCATCGTTGTCGAGGTCGTCGATCAGCAGTCGTCCAGAGGCCGGCCAGGGTCCCGGAACAGCTGGCCGCGCAGAAAACGTTCCCGTGCGTTGATTCTCGAAGATCTGCGTGGCTTCGGGCTGGAGCGCCGTACCGCGAGCGACGACCAGGTCGATGGCGACGTCGTTGTCGAGGTCCGCGGCCTGGAGATCGCGTACCGGCTTGCTCTCGTCGATGCCCGCCTCGGCCGAAACATTCGCGAATTGCCCGTCTCCTCCGTTCTGCCAGAGTTGAAGGCCGCGTTCGTCGCCCAGGATCAGATCGATGTCACCGTCGTGGTCGTAGTCCATCCACTCGACGGCCGTGCCTCTTGCTTCGGAAAGACCCGCACGGGAAGTGACGTCATCCAGTGTTCCAGCTGCCGTCTGTTCCAGCAACTGCACACCGCCATCCCCTACCAGCACCAGATCGTTGCGCGCGTGAATTTCCGGGTCGTAGGGAGTTCCTTCGGGAACGCTGTCGTGGAAATTGCCGGGCAGGCTGATCAGGCGCTGGCTGGAGAGAACTCCCGCGGAAAGAGTCGACTTCAGGGTCGTGTCCCGCAGCGCGCCGTTCTTCTCGCTGGTGAGCAGACGGATCTGACCGTCGCGATCGGCCGCAAACAATGTGTAGCGGCCGTCCTTGCCCAGTTGCAGCAAAGAGGCCGCGATCACGGGAGCCGTGCGCTCGGACTCTCCGGGCAACCACTCGGAAGTGACCTCGAGAAAGCGGACTCCTTGCACTCGCGTCGCGGCATGGCGCTCGGAGCCTGCTGCGCGCAGCGGAGGCTCTGCCAGAGAGTACTGACAGCGTTCCAGTAGTTCAGCCGAACGGCTCTTGTCACTGAACAGGCTGCGCAGCCGCTTGACCTCGCGCAGGCGGTACTTCAGTTCTTTCCGGTCACCCGACTTACGGGCGTACCCGGCCAGCCGGTAATGTGCGGCCGTGTGGAACGGATCCAGGCGGAGAGTTTCCTTCAACTGGTGGCTGGCTTTCTCGTGATCGCCGACCGCTTGATAGGCGCTGGCCAGCTGGAAACGCAACGTCGCGGTCGTTGGATCGAGGCGCACCGCCTCTTCGTATTGGCGAACGGCCTGATCGAACTCGGATTGCCGGGCGTGGGCCAATCCGCTCAGGTAGTGATTTGCCGGAGAATCGACTTCGAGCACAATGGCCCGCGCCAGGACTTCGGCCACGGGTTCGATCTCGCGAGCCTGAAGATATGCACGGGCCAGATTCCGGCGGGCCGGAGCCGAGTCCGGTGCGTGGTCCACGGCTTCCGAAAAGGCCCGAATGGCTCCGGGCGCATCCTTGTTTTCGAGATGGGCCTTGCCGCGATTCATCGCGCGGATGAACTCGGAGGAATCCGGGGATTCCGTGGCGGGCTTGCAGCCGGAAACAAGGAAAAAGAGGAAGATGCACGTCAGAAACCGGAAATTGGATCGACTCATGGCTGCGCATAGTAGCTTTACGAGTGACGCGTGGAAATGTGTTCCGACACACACCGACAAGTCAGCTCGACGTATCATGCCTGTGCAACACAAGGCTAGCCGATGAGTGCCGATAAAAACTGAAGCCCCGCGACCGACCGAGCGCGTTCTGCCTACGAGCGGATCGTCCGGAAGCGGGACGGAAAGTCCCAGAAGGCGTCGGAGAGCCACCATAAGGCCCGAGTGACCACCAGTTATGGGAGAGGGCCGCATGGCGATCGCAGATCCGTCTAGCAAAACATTTGGATTCCATGACGACTGCAATCGCTTTGTCGTAGAATCGGGTACCTGACCCACACACTTTATTATGTTTTTTTTGCGAGATATCGACGCAGGAGCTGATGATGAGTAGCGAAACGCTGATTTCTTCCCGCAGCGCTCGAGAAAACGAGTGGCGCGCGCGCCTGTCCATCTTCGTAGGTGGCTTGTTGGGCTTTGAAACCTTCTCGGGTCTCTGGATCTGGTTGGCGCCATTCAGCATTGCGAGTCAAATGCTCGTGTTGCTGCACACTGCGGTGGGCATCGTGTTCCTGGCCCCCTATCTGGCCTATCAGTGGCGCCACTGGAACCTGTACCGCAAGCGAACCTGGTCTCACTACATGGTGACGGGTTATGTGGCGTTCGCGGCCATCGCCTTGAACGCCATCTCCGGTGTAGTGCTTACCTGGCAAGCACTCTTCACTGTTCGCATCTCCTATGCCTGGGACACGGTGCACATCGTCACGACCCTGGCGATTCTGGCCTTCCTCGTCCCACACGTGGTCCTGCTCATCATGCGCGACCGCAAGGGTCAGGCGGAAAAGGCGCGATCCGTCTTCCTCGCAGAGAAGCGCTGGGTCAAAGGCGCGTTGGCGATATCCGTTGCGGGCTTCATGGTGCTGGGCCTGATGGGGCTGCTCTATCAACCGGTGGTATGGAACAACGAGTTTCCAGCGGACTACAGCTACGGCGAAGGCCGCAGCCCGTTCAGTCCGAGTCTTGCTACGACCGCCACCGGCGGCGCCTACGACGATCGCTCGCTGACGGGTAGCGAAAACTGCGGCACGTCCGGGTGTCATCAGGGCATCTATCGCGAGTGGGAGATGAGCGCGCATCGCTGGGCTTCGATGGATCCCGCCTTTCAAGCCATCCAGGAAGTCATGGCCAAGCAGAACGGCCCCGAGAGCACCCGCTACTGCGGAGGCTGTCACGATCCGGCTTCGCTGTTCGCGGGAACCAAGAATATCTTCGCCGAAGATCTTTCCAGTGTGCTGGGCTACGACGAGGGAATCTCGTGTCTGGTCTGTCACGCCATCCGGGAGACGGACCTCGTAGGCAACGCGAACTACGTCATGCTCCAGCCCGAACGCTACATCTATGAGGTCGAAGGAGGCCCCATCGGAAAGGTCATCTCGGATTTCTTGATTCGAGCCTATCCGAAGAAGCACCTGGAGGTCTTCTCCAAGCGCCTGTTCAAGACGCCCGAGTACTGTGCGGCGTGCCACAAGCAGTTCATCGACGAAGAGGTGAACAAGGTCGGATGGGTGCAGTTGCAGAATCAGTACGACAACTGGCGCAAGAGCAAGTGGAACCCCGAAGACGAGCCGGAAAAGGTGGTGGAGTGCCGGGAGTGTCATATGCCGTTGCAGGATTCAGATGATCCGGCCTCGGGAGATGACCTGGATTCCTATCGCACAAAGGATGACGGCAAACACCGCGACCACCGCTTCATCGCCGCCAATTCGTTCATTCCGAAACTCCTGGACCTCGAAGGCTGGGAAGAACACCATCGCTTGACGGAAGAATGGCTTCAGGGCAAGCGCACCATCCCGGAGATCGAAGACAAGTGGGCCACAGGTGACGCCGTTTCGATCGAGATCCAATCGCCCGATACGGTGAAACCCGGGGACGACATCGACATCCGCGTGATCATCTCTTCCAATAAGGTGGGGCACGATTTCCCGACGGGACCCCTGGACATCATTCAATCCTGGATCAAGTTGGAAGTCGTCGACGACCAGGGCAAAGTGGTCCTCGCGAGCGGGACCATCGACGAGAAGCGCTTCATCAAACCCGGCGCCTTCATGTTCAAGGCCGAACCGGTGGATCGCTACGGAAACCTGATCGATCGACACAATCTCTGGGAGATGGTGGGTGTTCGCTATCGACGAGCGCTCTTTCCCGGCTTCACCGATGTCGCGCGCTATTCCATGGCCTGCCCATCTGCGGGAGGCGGAGAAGAGGAACTCGTAGATCAGGACAGGAAGATTCACAAAGACTTCAAGGTGGCCACCCCGGCTTCTCCGGGAACGCTGCACGTGAAGGCTTCACTGGACTACCGCAAGGTGGACCAGTTCCTGCTGAATTTCATGTTTGGCGAGGAGAACGAGATCACGTCGCCCGTAATTCAGATGTCGATACGGGAAAAGACGATCCGCATCGAGGAAAGTTAGTGTGTCGCAACGCAGTCGCCTGATTCGGAAAACCTTGATCTTCTGCTCGTTGCCGGTCGTCGCGGCAACACTGCTGCTCATCTGGATGCAGGGAAACAACGACGCTCCCTACGTCGCGGGCGAGGAAGAAGAAGGGATTACCCGGAGTCTGGACCGAGCGCTGGAAAAGGGCACGAGCGCGCTGCGGTTCAGTGAAGTTACCGACGAGGCCGGGATCAAGTTCGAGCATTTTCCGTTTCGCCGCACGAGTCAGATCCCCGAAGACATGGGATCCGGTGGAGCCTGGGGGGATGTAGATGGCGATGGGCTGCCCGATATCTTTCTGGTGAACTTCGCAGCTCCCCTCGACGCCTCCGATGAAGAGATGGCGAAGTCACCGGCCACGGACCGACTCTTTCGGAACAAGGGCGACGGCACGTTCGAAGACATTACGGATTCCTCGGGTGTAGGTACGGCTCACCGGGGAATGGGAGCCAGCTTCGCGGACTACGACAACGACGGGGACATGGACATCTTCGTGACCTCCTGGGGAGAGAACATCCTCTGGCAGAACCAGGGTGACGGCACATTTCGCAACGCAACGGGCGTGGCGGGACTGAGTGGTAAAGGTTTCTGGGCGGGGGCCTCCTGGGCCGACACCGATCTGGATGGGGATCTGGATCTCTATGTCTGCGGCTATGTCGAATACATTCCCGAGAAACCGGGAGCGGCGAGCACCCGGGTCGGCAAGGCCGAGTATCCGTTCACGCTCAATCCTTCGTCCTATTCGCCCCACGCCAATCGCTACTACGTGAATCAGGGCGACGGAACTTTCGAGGAGCGCGCCGAAGAGGCGGGCGTGCTGGGCAAAGAAGGTCGCAGCCTGGCAGCGGGTTGGGCGGATTTCGATACCGACGGCTTGCCCGACCTCTACATCACCAACGATGTCTCGGACAATATGATGTTCCGGAACCTCGGCGACGGGACTTTCAAGAACATCAGCTACGACGCGTTGGTGGCGGACTACCGGGGTTCCATGGGAATCGCCATCGGCGATTGGGACGGGGATGCGGACATGGATATGTTCGTCACCCATTGGATCGCCCAGGAAAACGCCCTGTACTCGAATCTCAGCTCCGATCTCGCTCAGGACGGAGAACCCTCGAGGCTGCAGTTTGGCGACGATGCCGATCGCGTTGGGCTCGGCCAGATTGCGCTGGACCTGATCGGTTGGGGTACCGCCATGGTGGATCTCAATAACGACGGCTGGCTGGACCTCGTGGTCGCCAATGGCAGCACGTTTCAGCAGCGAAAAGATCCGACCCTGCTGATCCCGATGAATCCGCAGATGTTCTGGAACAAGGGCCCGAAAGAAGGCTTCTTTGAAGTCGGCGCAGAAGCGGGCATCCGCACCGACCCGCCCGGAAGCGGTCGCGGCGTCGCTTTCGCCGACTATGACGGCGACGGCGATGCGGATGTCTTGATCTCGCGTCATGGAGGTAGAGCGCGTCTCTTGCGAAACGACTCGCCCTCGGGCGATTGGATCGGCTTCAGGGTTCGCGCACACACGGGCCATCCATCCGGACTGGGCGCGAAGATCCACGTTCGTGCCGGTGGCCGCAGCCTGATTCGCGAAGTGGGAGCGGGACCTTCCTATCTTTCCCAGAACGATCTCGATGTCCTGATCGGATTGGGTGAGGCCGCAGAAATCGAGAGCGTCGAAATCATCTGGCCCGGCGGCAAACGCGAAGTCTGGAAAGGCCTGGAAACCAATCGCCTCTGGAATCTGGAAGAGTCCAAGGAGCCCCACGTGGCGAGAGTGCCCGCCAAAGGAAGTCAGGAATCGGCGAGCACGACGAAGACTCTCCGCACCTCCGACATGTCGGAACACGCTCTGGTCGCCGACGTCTCCTCGAAGCTGACGCGCGAGGAAAGACGAAAGTTCTGGAAGTTGAACGCGGAGGCGCAGCGCCTGTTCGGCGAGAGCCAATGGAAAAAGGCCATCGCCGTCTATACTGAAATGACCGAACTGGACCCGAGCCACGAGGATGCACTCTACTACCGGGGAAACAGCCTGCTGGAACTCGATCGCTATGCCGAAGCAGTCGAGAGCTGGCGCCGCTTGATCGAATTGAACTCCGCAAGCTCCCGCGCATGGGTTCAGTTGGGGATCCTGCACACCCTTCCCGAGGCGGAACATCTCTTCGATCTGAACGCCGCGGTATCGGCCTTCCAGAGCGCTCACGGGTTGAATCGAGAGGAAAGCAAGCCTCTCATACTTCTGGGTGAAGCGACGCTGGCGCAAGGCGAGTTGGATGAAGCCAGGTCCTTGCTGGAATCGGCCTATCGCATGAACCCCAAAGCCACTTCGGCCCTGTATCTGAGCGGCTACCTCGCCTGGAAAGAGGGCAATGCCGATCGCGCGGTGGAGTTGGTTGTGCGAGCGGTAGGTTCCATGGAAGCGGATCGCCCGGTGCGGGGAGTCCTGGGAGAAGGCGACACGCGTTCAGACGATATGCGGATCGCCAGGCGCAAGGCCGCGGAACGCAGGCTCTTTGCGGGCTGCCTGAAAGGCCTTCGCACAGTCGCTGAAGATCCCGATCTCGAACGACTCTTTCCCTGCGTGGACCAGGAGAGAGCCGCGCTTCAAAAGCGCTCCTGATCGGCGCTCACCGACGACGATCGTCAGGGTTCCCGGACGATCATGGCTCCCGGACGATCGTCAGGGTCGCCGCGCTGACTTCCTGAGTCGAGCGCTTGCCCGACGGCCAGATGACCTCGACTTCGCCCTTGTCGATTCCAGCGGGAAGCCCCAGGTGCATCGTGGGATCACTGCTGCTCAGATAACTACTGGCGAAGCGCACCTCCGAGGCGATGCTGCGATCGCCGAGTTTCACGCGAACCTTGGCACCGATCGCGTGAGTATTCGGGGCCTTGCCCTCGAAGCGGATCTTCAACCAGCGGTCATTTGCTGGCAGGTCATTGCGCAATAGCTCGGAACGCCCACCTGAATTCAGCGTCAGGATGTCGATATCACCGTCGTTGTCGATATCACCAAAAGCCGCACCTCGAGTTACACGCATGCGCTGAAACGCCTTGCCGGCCTGATCTGCGACGTCGACAAAGCGCCCGTCGGCCTGCCCCATGAAGAGCATGTTCTGCTGACCGTAGGTCACGCTCTGGGAAAAGCCTTCGATGTAGTCCACGACGTGTCCGTTCCCGACAAAGCAGTCCAGATGCCCGTCGTGGTTGAAATCTGCGAAGCGAGTCGCCCAGCCCACATGCCGGTAATTGTCTTTGTCCAACTGCATGGACCGCGTGACGTCCTCGAACTGAAGATCTCCCTGATTCTGATACATATTGTTGAACTCAAAGAGCATGTTCGTGACGTAGAGATCTTGGCGCCCGTCGCCGTTGAGGTCGGCGACATCGACGCCCATGGCGGCAGTTTCGACACCGTCAGGATCGAAAGCGGTGCCCGATTCCATCCCGATCTCGGTGAACTTTCCAGCATCGTTCTGGTACATGAAATTCGGCGTGGCATCATTGGCCACGAAGACATCCTGGTCACCATCCCCGTCAAAATCCGAGATCGCGATGTTCAACCCCTTGCCCCCGGGGTCCAGCCCCACTTCCTTGCTGACATCGGTAAAGGTTCCGTCACCGTTGTTGCGGTAGACGATGTCCATTTCCGGTTCGTAATCCCGGGGACCGGGAAAGAAGCGGAAGCCCATGCGCTTGGAAAGTGAGGACGAGTGAGTTCCCTCGGACCGGGGTCGGAACTTCACGTAGTTGGTCACGAAGAGATCCAGGTCGAGATCGCCGTCGTAGTCGAAAAATGCGGCACCGGCCCCCCAGCGTGCGTCACCCGTTCCCGATTTCTCCGTAACGTCCTCGAAGGTTCCATCGCCCTTGTTGCGAAAGAGTCGATTGGGACCGTAGTTGGTCAGGTAGAAATCCGTGAATCCGTCGCCATCGAAGTCAGCACAGGCGACGCCCTGCCCGTAGGTGATCTCGCTCAACCCCGCTGCCGCGGTCACATCCTTGAAGGTTCCGTCGCCTTCGTTGTGAAAGAGCGCGTGGTGAGTCGTACTGTCGGCCTCGGGCTTGCCTTGATCGTCGAGGGCCGTGCTATTGACCAGGAAAGCGTCCAGCCATCCGTCATTGTCGTAGTCGAACAGCGCTACGCCACTACCCGTGGTCATGAGGACGTTTTCGAGTTTGTCCGCACCAAAGGTGTGGCGAAACCGGAGTCCCGAAGGTCCGGACACGTCGGTGAACGAGATCGCCGCGGAGTCTTCCGCCATTGCGCTCCCGACGGGCCACCCTGCCAGCAGAGCCATCGAAACGGAAATGAGAATTGCGGCGTGCCTCGGCTGCAACGAGAAAAGCGCCCGGCGCCGCTCACCCCGGCTATCGCGAGTAGTATACGAACGTGAAGTAGAACGCATCGTTCTCCATCCCCATGGTGTTGCTGTATTCTTTTCGGTAGTTCAGTTGCAGACTGACGGATGTCGTAAGCGAATAATTCACGCCAATGATTGCCGCCGTATCGTCTGCGTCCTTCGTGGCCGTGTCGCGAATCACTGATTCGAACTGTGCCGCAAGACGGATATCCTGGAAATTCGGCACCACCCAATCGGCCCACACTCGGTAACCGACGACGGTGGCTTGCTTTCCCATGGTGACCATGACGTGTTTCTCGTCACCGGCAAAGCCGTCCTCTCCGTAGGTCAACTGAGCGCCGCACATCAGGTAGGTGCCGTACTTGTAGAAACCATCCAGGGCCAGTCGCCAGCGCGAAATCGAAGCGTTGTCGCTGAACAGGCGCGGCCCGCGGACCGTCGGCAGATCGCCGTATGCAAAAGAAACTCCGTACTGGAAATCCCAATAGGTAGGAGTGCCCAGGCGTCCACTGAACAGATAACTCTCTCGCTCAGAAGAACTGAAGAGATGAGAGGAGTGGATCGCTTCGCCCGAACCGATGGTGGCCGCGATCTGCCAGTCGTACTCGCCAAGCGGCCCCTTGAGATCGATGCCCCAATCCCATTTCATCCCCAGGTCGGTGGCTTCGATGGGCAAGATGAAGCGCTGGCGCGGTGCCTGAATCGGATTGACTCCGTAGGGAATGACGAACTGTCCGATGCGCAAACTGAGTCGGTCTATCTTGCCGGGATTGAAGCGGATCCAGAAATCCTGGGGTGCAAATTCAATTCGACGCAGGCCGTTGTCTACCTCTATGCGATCGAAGACCAGGCGAGGATGAAAGTCGACGGCCGTCAGAGGCAACCAGTCCGGAAACAGTTTCCGAAGTGGCGAAGAGTCGGTAAACGTGCCGACGTAGTCCACTCCGATGTAATTGTGTGGCGGTCGATGCGAGAGTTCGAAGTGATCCTCGCCCATATCATCCATCGGGATCATGGTAACGCCTTCGCGCGAATAGAATCCCGAGAGGACGAGTTCTTTGTAGAAGAAGGAGCGCCCCCGGCCCTCGTCTTCGTCCTCGCTATCCCAATCGTCCTCCGCTTCCACGCGGGTATCGTCTCCAGCGGCGATACCCGCGGGAAGCACGAGGGCCATCGCGATGACCAGTCCGATTCCGCGGAACGCCCCCAGGACGATCTGACTCAATGCACTTTTCTTGCGCCGCATATCCGACTCCAAAATATTGACTTGCAGGAAATGCTCCTGCACACGATCCCGACCTTGAGACAGGCTTACCGCGGGTGCGCCGAGCCCAGGGAGCCCTCGCTTATAGCGAGGTGTCCATGAGGAATCTACGCGTCTTCCTGCAGACAGGAATACATGTTGCGTTTGTTCGCATCACACAGACCAGCCAGATTGTAAGGCTCAATGGCTCCGGAGATAAACTGTTTCGCTTCGAGAATCCCTTTTTCGGAAGGCTCCGGGTGCGCAGCCAGGTCACAGACAAGGCGATGGGCCGTACCTGCATCTTGAAAAAATTTATTATCGTGACTGTTCAAAAACCCGAGCCCCATTTCCGTAGGATATCGGCGCCGCAGATGTTCGCTGTAGTGGGCACCGGCGAAATAGAGCATCGAATAGGTCGCCATCATTTCGAAGTGGCCGAATGCCACATAGCCACCGTGGATGATCCGATCGAGGTGTGCGATATCGCGAAAGAGAGCCATCTCGTAGGCGGACAGGGCTTCGCTTCGCGCGGAACCTTCAGTCTCTAGCGCGCCCACGAGCCGATCGATGCCAGTGAGCGTCAACGCATTACCGGAGCTGTGCAGAGGGTCCAGAAAACAGGCGGCGTGGGGCAACATAGCCCAGTTTGCACCCGCGACCCGGTTCCGCCGGCGTTGCATGCGTCCCGTACGGGTGAGCGGCGTGAGAGGTCGCGCCGACTGGAACTGTTTTGCGATCGAGGGGAAGCGGCGCAGGAGTTCAGACCATTCCGAATCGGGCGACCTGGCTGGATTCAACGGATGGCGGCCGTCCTCCAGCACGAAGCCGGCGCTGGTGACGCCATTGTCAAAGCGCAACGCGTACATCCAACCACCGTCGAAAATCTGGTGCAACGCGGCAGCGTGCGAGGGAAAGGGGTGATCCTCGCAGCGACCACCCGCCGCCCGGTAGACCTCCTCCCAGGGAGTCACGCCTGTGAAATGCCCATAGAGACTTCGAGATCGGGTGTGAATCGAACTCAGGTCGTCTTCGATCCCGAGTGCAGCCGCCAGGACATTGCCATCGCCGCTGGCATCGATGACGAAGGGAGCTCTCAGTTCGATGCGCTGATCGTCCCGCCGGCCCTCCAGGTACCAACGATCGCCCTCCTCGATTTTCGTGATCAGAGTGCGATCGAAGTACGGAATGCCGGCGTCACAGACTTCGTCGACCAAAAACGCATCGAATTCTGAGCGAAGCCAGTGTGTATCGGCACTCTCGTCATCGGGGCTCGCGGCGACCAGGAGTTCGTTGGAATGATCCTCGCGCGGCGCGAACTCTTCTCCCGCGACGTGATGAAAATAGCTGAAACCGCGCTTGAGACCGCAGACCAGATCGGGATAGCTGCGGCGCCAGGAACCGTACTTGCTGAGTGGTGCGATACGGGGCAACTCATAACGTCGCGCGAGTTCGCTCAGAACGAGATCACCTTGAGGGGTTGAGGATTCGCCGATCGCGAAGCGCGGGTGCGAGTCTCGTTCGATCAGAATGGGCTTCATCCCGATGCGCTGAGTCAACAGAGCCATCAGAGATCCGCCGAAACCCGCTCCGATGATCAGTACGTCGGCCGTTGCTCCCATCGGGTTGTCCTTTCCGATAAAGGGGTTCTATCCGCGACTCGAAGAAGGACTCACTTGCTGAGTCAGGTTCATGTGTCGGAGAGCCTCGACTCGCGCCGCACCCCGTTCCTCGCCCTCTGCGAGCGATTCGATATCCCAGAGATCCGCGAGGACTCGCCCGCGTCCGTTTTGGATTCCGGAAACCACGACTTCCTCCAACTGCTCGAGTGTAGGCCGCACGAAGAATCCTTCTCGTTCGAGCTGGTTCACGATTCCGTTTCCCGATCGAACTGGAATCACCACGCAAGATTCAACGCCCAGCGACTGGGCGTAATCCACGGAACGTTTCGCCCAGAGCACGCTCTCTGTTCCAAAATGACCGGGGGCTCCCAGGAGAATAAAGGCGCGAACGGCAACGCCGCCATCGAGGAGCAGGCGTGTCGCGGCTTCGAAGTCCTCCAGAGTCATGCCCTTGTTGAGACGAGACAGGACGTCGGGATCTACGGTCTCGAGTCCCATGGCTACCTGGAGTTCCGCGGGTGCGATGGACTGGGCGAACTCGATGCAATCTGAATTCACCAGCTTGGGATGGCACTCCACAACGAGTGTCTTCTTTCGACCGACGAGACCGGCGATCTCCTCACGATCCTGTCGCGATACGGCCTGCACATCGAAGAAACTGCCCGCGTTGTACAGTTTGAGGTGGGACGTCGCGGGAAGTCGATCCAGCGCCCATTGGATCTGTCGGGTCACGGCTCCTGCGGCCACCCGTTTCTCGGTGGTGTGCTTCCAGAGATCACAGACCAGGCAGCGAAACGGGCATTCCCGATTGGTGAGCAGAATGGTCGCGACGTCGACTAGTTCGCGATCGGCCGTCAGTTCTTTCTCGACGAAGAAGCCGCCCGGCCTCTCGGGGTCGACGGACAGGCGCGGACCACGAGCAGAAACGATCGCTCGGCTCGTGAGCGGAGGCAGCACCTGGCTTCAGGATCGTCTAGATCGATTGGAAGACACTGCGATACACGGCCGGATCTTCTGGAAATCGATCCTTGATCACGCTGTCGCGAGCGACGCCGTGCTGGAAACGACGCTTCTCGAAGACCGGCATCTCCAACCCGGTAAGCGCACGCACACCTCGCGATACGATCTCGCCCTTCAGTTGATAGAGCTTCTCGTGATCCCAGTCGGTGAGTTCGATGAAGGGGATGCCTTCGGAAACCTCGACGACATTGGGCAGCGTGAATGGACTGAAGCCGGTGAAACCGAAACAGCGGGCCGGAGCATAACCACGCGTGCATCCGCGGCTCAGTCCGCCGGAATAGGTCAGGGAGTGCTTGATTGAATCGACGCCCCAACCTTCGTGGTAGAGCATGAGATTATTGAGCACGCTGCGGATGGTCAGCTCTGGATTCTCCTCGATCGGATAGTCCTTGAGGTTCTCATCGCCTCCATCTCCATCCACAAGCTGTCGCCAATCGGGATATCGTTCGCGGATACCGCGACACAGAGCCAGAGCCATGGCGCCGGACTGGACATCGAGGGGTTTGTAGTCCTCGAGAATGCGAATCGTCTGATCCAGATCGACATAGCTATTGGGAACTTCGATGGGCTCGTGAAAGAGTTGCAGGTCGAGTTGTGCGAGAAACCGCCTCGCCTGTTCCAGATCTTCACCCGCCCCATCGACGCTCAACGTAAAGGCTTTCAAACGAGCAGGGTTCATTCCAGAACTGGAGAGCAGGTGGTAGAGCACCAGAAAAACAGAGCCGCTATCGATGCCACCCGAGAACGAAACCCCGATCGGTTCGTCTTGCGGGAGTGCGTGCAGCCATTTTCCGATCTCATTCGCCAACGTGCCGATGTACTTCTCACCGATCTGATCCAGATCGGGCGCCAGCACTTCCCGCTCCGGATTGAAGAAGCGGTTGTGAATCGGATTGGGATCCGGACAACCCACCAGGGCGATCTCGGTGATGTAGTGAGCGGGGACCATCCGCGTGTAGCTGGGATGAAACTGATCTCCGAATCCGCGCTCATCCAGCCAGCCCTTGATGGCGTCAATGCGATCCGCCACCAGCAGAGCGGGGCCCTCGGCCTGCTTCACGATGAAGTAGCGCATGGGAAGCTGTAGAGAACGGGCCATTCGCACGATTTCGCCTCGCTGGGCGACCAGAGCGAAGTGGCCGTCGATCTCTCGTACGCGTTGCACGTCGCCGCTCTCGACACGCTGACGCGCCTCTTCCTGGGACATTCCGAAGATCACGTTGAGAGAGGGATCGGTGAGGTCAAAGACCTCGCGAATAGGTTCTGTCTGTACCACGCTAAACCTCGATTCTCTTGGTGAGAAGAATCTAGCACGGACCGATCGGGCTGCCTCTCGTCGCTGGACTCCGGTGCCAGCGCTGAGCTAGAGCATGCTCGTATCGGTCGGCAGGCCGAGGAAAACCCGACCCGCCAGCTCATAGGTCGGGGGGCCCACCATGATGTGCTGTGTGGCCACGTGCATGTCGCGGAAGATGCGGCCCAGCGGGCAGCTTTCGTAGACCGAACTGCCACCGGCGGCGTTGTACATCAGATCCACGGCGCGGGCGGATTGGCGGGAAGCATTGGTGGTGGCCAGGCGCAGAAGGAGTCGGTGATCGACGGTGAGCGGATCACCCGTCGACGCGGCATCCCAGGCCGACTCGACCGCCTCGCGTAGCAGCGCACGCGCGGAGCGAACCGCTGCTTCCGCTTCGGCTACGGAGGACTGCACATAGGCGCGCTCACGTAGCGTTCGCGTGCTGGCGACCGGCACTTTCTGACTCGCCAGGGAAACCAGTTCATCGATCGCGCGACGTGCGAGTCCAAGCGAGATCGAACACACACCGAGTCCGAGGAAGCCTAGAAGCGGAAACTGGTACAGACCCTTCAATCGCGGCTGGCTGACACCGAAGCGCAACCAGCGCCCCTCCGGAACAAACGCCTTCTCGACCTTGAAGTCGGTACTGCCCGAGCCCGCCATGCCGTGCACATACCAGGTGTCGAGGATCTCGACCTGATCGGCGGATAGGAAGGGCAAGAAGTGATACGGGGCGCCGTTTTCATCGAGCACGATCTCTCCATCGTCATCGACCAACAGGGACGCGCCAATCAACCAGTCGGCGTGATGGCAACCGCTTCCCCACTGCCATTGACCGGTTACTTCGATGCCCCCTTCGACCCGGCGCGCCCGCCCGTTGGGCGCGGTAACACCGGCCGTGATCACACGCGGGTCGCTGCCGTAGATCTGCTTCGACCAGCCGTCGTCGAGATAGCCCGATAGCAAGGCCGTTGTGGAGCCGACCATCACGACCCACGCGGTCGAGCCATCGGCGCGGGCGATTTCCTCGATGACCTGGAGTGTCTCCAGCGCGTGCGCCTCGGCGCCTCCGAGAGCTTTCGGGATGCAGAGTCGAAAGATCCCGTTCTGGCGCAGATCGCCCACGATGTCGGCCGGTACCTGGCGGGCCCGCTCGATTTCATCGCCCCGGAGGCGGATTGCAGCGCTCATCTCGCGGACAGTCTCGAGGGTCGAAAAGCTCATCGATGCTCTTTCCAGGCCATGTGGCGATTTATAGACAGATTTTCAGAGTCGAACTCCAGTAATTATCACAAAACTGGATGATTTACTCAGAAATCCTCTCCCCGCCCGAGCCGCTCGGCGCCAGTAGCGCGAAGAGCGCATCGGCCAGTTCGCGCAGGAGCGGATCGTCGGCTCCGAGCCCGAGGGCCAGGGGATTGTTGAGCCCCTGGGTGAGGACCAGGAGCGCACGGGCCATCTGTTTCGGGTCGCCGGGGCGCACCTTCCCGGCGTTCTGGGCCAGGGCGATGAAGCGTTCATAACGCTGGAAGGCCTGGGACTCGTGTTCGCGATAGGCGTCTCGCAACGCGCGGTACTCGGGCAGGCGCGCGAGCGCGCAGCGAAACACCAGGGATTCGCGCGTAAAGAAGTCGGTGGCCTGCACCACGAACTCGCGACAAAACTCGCGGGTGCTTTTTTCGAGCAGGCTCTCGATGCTGAGGGTTTGATCGATCCAGGCGACCAGTCGGTCGAGAACCGAGGAAAAGGCCGCGGCGAGTGCGGCGTCCTTGGAGGCGAAGTACGAGTAGAAAGTAGCGGGCGAGGTTCCGGCCCGTTTCGCCACGCGCTCCGCACTGAAAGAACCGCTGGCAGCGATTTCCGCACTCGTGGCCTGGACCAGGTTTTCGTAGGTGCGGCGTGCCTTTGCACTGACCATGTCTTGGGACGTCACGGTGGGAATCATACTTGAGATCAGAGACTGTTTTACAAGACTGGAGCATTGCTCTAGAAGAGGGGCTCACGCAAAGGAGCGAGTAGCGCCCATGACGGCCCACGACTACGAGGGTTATCGCGCCCTGCACTTCGATCGAGTTGGTGATGTATTGCGCATTGCGATCGATCACCCGAGCAGCGATCTCAATGCGGTCGACGCGCTCCTGCACGACGAGCTCACGCGCGTCTTCCGCGAGCTCAAGCGCGAAACTCGCGCGCGCGCGGTACTACTGACCGGCCGCGGACGCGCATTCAGCGCCGGTGGTGACTTCGACTGGTTCCCGTCGCTCGACGATCTGGAAAAACTCGAAAACCTGC
>JAAELY010000153.1 GCA_024226335.1 bacterium | reverse complement strand
GAAGGCTCCCGCCGATCCGAACCACCGCACGCGACCGGAGCTGGCCATGGAACTGATCCGCATGTTGGCCGGGTGGTTCCCCGGGCGCAAGCTGGTGCTCGTGGGCGACAGCCTCCACGGTGGCAGAAGCGTGCTGCGCAAGCTGCCCGACAACGTCGACATGATCAGTCACGCCCATCCCAAGGGCGCGCTCTACGAGAAGGCCCAGCCCAAGACCGCCGGCCAGCTTGGTCGCCCGCGCAAGGTGGGCAAGCGCCTGCCCGGCATGGTGAGCGCACTCACGCAATTTGATGGCGCCGTTTGCGGTTTAGGAACGTGCATGAAACAAGATCGCCAATTCAGCGAACGGTCAGGGGAGTCGTATGCGAGTGTGTGCATGGGGAACGAGCGTCCAGTGCGTCCGCTTGTCGGGGTTTGCCTTTGTCGGGATCGAAATCGCTATCGAAATCGCTGTCGGGATCGAAACCGTCATCTTCTCCTTCGATAGCGATCCCGATTTCGATTTCGATGGTTCCAACATGCACGGCGCCATTGCCTCGCCCGCAGAACGACCACGCCTCGTGCGGACGGTGCAGTTCGCCTCAATGGCCAAGTTGTTTCGTGCACGTTCCTTAGACGACGATCGAGGCCCTCCCGGCTCACACGTCTTCGTATTTCGGCGCGTCGCCCGACAGCACCCGCTCCCAGGCGGTCCGGAAGAGCTCGTGTACCGGGACGGCCGGCAGATAGCGCTCGT
>JAAELY010000152.1 GCA_024226335.1 bacterium | reverse complement strand
GTCGGCGACCAGGTCTGCATGAGCAAGCAGCTGCGTGAGGTAGTCGAGGGCGTTGGCGTTCGCGAGTTCGGCGGTGTGGATGAGGCTCTGGAAGATGTTGCCGACGCGAGCGCCATTCTTGGTCTTGAAGAAGAAGGAGTTGCGGCGATGACGGATGGCCTTCTTCAGAGCACGTTCACAAATGTTGTTGTCGATTGGGGCGCCGGCCTTGCGCAGGAAGAGCGTGAGCTTCTCCCAGTGGTTGTCCATGTACTTGATGGCCTTGCCGAAATCGGAGTTGGGTTCGATGTCCGTGTTGTCGAGCTGATCGTCGATCCAGGACTTCAGCTCATCGAGCCGCGGCGCACTCTTCTTCTTGTGGAGGGCGAGGCGATCTTCGGGTGAGAGGCCCTCCCTTCTGGCGAGCGCGTCAACGTGATAAACCTCCGCCAGAATCTCGATGACGTAGCGACACTCCTGCGGGAAGTTCGCGATCTGCTTGACGAAGTTGCGTCGAGCGTGCGCCATGCAGTTGGCGAGGATCGCCTCGAACTCCTTTGGGACGTTGCGCGACAGAGCATCCGACATCAGGATCGGAGGCTCTTCTTCGACACGATGAGCGAGCACATGCTGGAGGTTCTCCCCAGCGTGCTTCCGTCCTGTATAGAAGAGCGCGACCTTGTGATCGCCGTTCTTGGCCACGATGCCCGAGGTAAAGATTCCTGTTCGGTCCTTGGCGATGCCCTCGTCGTCTTCGGGTGGCTTGTTCATGAGTGCCACGACGTGTGCACTCGTATCATCAGTGTGGACCACGTTGCCGTTCGCGGCGAGGTGGACCAAGTGGTCGAAGGCCGGGACGATCGCATCCGCGCTCTTCGCGACGATGTCCCACTGGGTGGAGGCCGGCAAGGGAACGCCCAGGTTCCCCTGCAGGCCCTGGAGTCGGTTGAATGGAACACCAGTTCCATAGCACAGTAACCCGATCATGGCCGCCGAGCTCGGATCGTACTTCTCTCCACCGGCCTTCTCAGGGAGGTCGGCCTTGAAGGTCGTGTTGCACAGACCGCAGCGAAATCGTTGACACTCGTAGATCGTGGCGCCAAGAGGAGCTTGCCCTTGAATCCGAAGGACGACAACTGGCATCTTCTCGTAGACGGTGCCCTTCGTGCACTGCGGACAGGGGTCACCTGGATGCAGTGATTCGTGTGGGATCGAAACGGTTTCGGCTCCCGGATAGCTCTTGGCTCCGTTGCGGCCGTGTCCTTTGGGCTTGTCGTTCTTGCCCTTGCCCTTGCCCTTGTTGCGATCCGAATCCTCAGAATCGTCACCCCCACTCGCGTCCTCACTCGGGAGAATATCCTTGGCCTTCTCGGAGGTATGATTCGCGAACAGTGCGCGCAACTCTCGCAAGGTCAGGGTCTTGTTCTGAATCGCCTTCGTCAGGTGGATGTAGCCCTCGACGAGTTGCCCGAGGATCTTCCCCTGCTCCTCGCTCAATGAGCGCTTCGCGTCCTCGATGATCTGATCGAGCACCTCCGCGTCAACCTGGACGATGGCAGGTTCTTTCACCCGAGGCATGATAGCTGCTCGCGAAAACGTTTCGTCAACGGAAGTCCGAAGACCTCTTTGATCGAACGGTTCTTCTCGTTCGTTGGGCAGTCCTTGCCGCGCCCGCTCGTGAGGCCCAGAGGAATCCAATTGGCCGCGCGGTAGCACGTGCCGCGGAATCGTTCCGTGTCGACGAAGGTCTCGAGGTAGGCGATTGGATGTCCGTAGGCGGATTCCCACATCTTTGAGATCCGTCGCGCCATCTGCCCGAGCAGGTGCGACGCGAGGTGACGAATGCGCACCCACGGCACGATCAGGAAACGCGTGTTGTACGCCACCAGGTGGCGGTGTTTGGTGCGGGCGTCACGTGACCAACCGATGAAGCGGTCGCGATGGTCCAGGTGGTAGGGAGCCGAGGACCACGCGAAACAGGCGATGGGACGATCCCCGGCGCTCACGAGCACCTTGAGGGATTCGCC
>JAAELY010000151.1 GCA_024226335.1 bacterium | reverse complement strand
GAGCGAGAAGCGGGAATCGCCGCCTGAGCAAGAAGCGTGATCCGATCGCAGATCCGTAGATCTGCAGAGGGTCGCGCGACGCAGCGCAGGCGGATGCATCGCGCTTCGCAGCCGCAGCCTCCCTGTGCAGAGGTTCCCTAGATGTTCAACGCCCAGCCGCGCGGCGGTCGACGGTAGGCCGATTGCACGCGCCGGATGTACTCCTGGGGCAGCTTCTCACCCCTGCGCAGACGAGTTGCAATCGCCGTGGGACCCCAGTTGTACGCGGCTAGCGCCGTGTCGACGTCATCGAAACGATCGACGAGCTGACGCAGATAACTCACACCGAGTCGTACATTGGATACAGGGTCGAAAAGGGTGCCGGGCCCCTTCCAGTCGACACCCAGGCGCGGCGCTATCGACTCGGCCGTCGTCGGCAGGAGTTGCATGAGCCCCATCGCTCCTACGCTCGACATGGCGTAGTTGTAGCCACTGCTCTCGACGTGGATCACGGCCAGTACGAAACCCGGCTGAAATCCCACCCGCCTGGACTCCGCGACGATCGCCTGTGCGACGGGCTCGATCTTCTCGGGTTTCAAGCCCGTGTGGCGACTGCGCAGGGCCGTCGCTACTGCGAGCACTTCCGGATCGAGATCCGATTCTATCGCCGCCTCGATCAGGGCGGAATCTTCTGCAAGGCCAATGAGGTCGAACGATACGCAGCCGAGCAATACGACGATGGCCAACGCCATGAATCGATGTGATGCAGCCATGGATCACTCCTTTCGGCGGCCGTTCGACCCGCTCGGTCTCCCGAGATGGGGCACTGGCTCTGCGTCACCGGTTTCCACCGGGTTTGCTCTTCTCGAGAAGCGAGATTCGGTTTCCGTAGACGACACCTGGAAAGCCATTCCGAAAGAACTCGGACGGGCGCTCCAGAAAGCTTATTTTTCGTCGTCCGTTGGCGACAACTTGAGCCATACACGACATCCGTGCGCAGACGCGACGCAGTTCTGCGCATTAGAATGCGGGGCAAAGGCCGAAATCAGCTTCTCAGGGTTTCGCGTAGAGATCGAGATCAGCCTTCATGAGCAGTTGCACCAGTTCGCCGAAGCTCACGCGTGGCTGCCAACCGAATACCTCTCGAGCCTTGCTGGGATCCCCCAGGAGCAGGTCGACTTCGGCTGGGCGGTAGAAGCGCTCGGAAATATCGATCAGTACCCGTCCCGATTTGCTTTCGCGGCCCACTTCATCGGTGCCCTCGCCTTCCCACTCGATCTCCCAATCAAGCGTTCCCGCAGCCAGTTCGATGAACTCGCGCACTGTATGGGTTTCGCCGGTCGCGATCACGAAATCATCCGGCTCGTCCTGCTGCAACATCATCCACATGGCTTCGACGAAATCCCGCGCGTAGCCCCAGTCGCGCTTGGAGTCGATGTTGCCCATGGTCAGCTTGTCTTGCAGGCCTGCCTTGATGCGGGAAAGGCCGATCGTGACCTTGCGGGGTGCGAAGTTCTCACCTCGTCGCGGCGACTCGTGATTGAACAGAATGCCGTTGCTCGCGTGCATACCGTACGCTTCGCGGTAGTTGCGCACGATCCAGTAGCCGTACAGCTTCGCGACGCCGTACGGGGACCGAGGATGGAACGGTGTGGTCTCGGTCTGCGGAATCTCCTCGACCTTGCCGAAGAGCTCTGACGTCGAGGCCTGGTAGAAGCGACAGTCCAGACGATTGGAGCGAATCGCCTCCAGGAGTCTCAGCACTCCATTGGCGTCGACATCGCAGGTGTACTCCGGCTGCTGAAACGACACCGCTACATGAGACTGCGCAGCCAGATTGTAGACCTCGGTCGGGCGCGTCTCGGCGATGATGCGATTGATGCTACTGGAGTCTCCGAGATCCCCGTAGTGCAGTTCGTATACATGGCCTTCGCGGATCGCGCGCCCGCGCGACTCATCGATGCGCGAGCGATTCAGCTGAGACGTCCGACGGGCGATCCCGTGGACGTCATAGCCCTTCTCAAGCAGAAGCTCCGCCAGATACGATCCGTCCTGACCCGTGATTCCGGTGATGAGCGCGACCTTTCGGCTCATTGTTCCTCCCGGCAACCGACATCGGTGCGGACCAGAGCATACTGGTAGTCGAAGATCGGGGCTAGCAGTCCCGTGTGGCGGATCCGTCGCGAGTGGCGTCTAGCCCTGATCCGCCGGTCGGGAAGCCGTCAGTCCGGAAGCGCGAAGGCCATCAACGCGTCGCCCGGCTCCGACCAGCCATGGCCACCGGCCGCAATCAGCACGTACTGCTTTCCATCCGGCCGCAGGCGGTAGGTGATCGGATTTGAATTCGCGGTGAAGGGAAGACGCTGAGTCCAGATCTCCTCACCCGAGCGCACGTCGAATGCGCGCAGAAACTTGTCCGTGGTGGCGCCGATGAAGAGAAGACCCCCGGCCGTCGCGAGAGGCCCTCCCAGGTTCGGGGCCCCCAGGCTCAGCCACATCGGGAAGGGAGCCTGATCACGGGTGGTGCCGAGGGCGACTTCCCAGAGGACTTCCCCCTTCACCAGATCGACGGCTGTGAGCGTTCCCCAGGGCGGTGCGTTGCACGGCGCGTCGAAAGGCGAAAGCAGTGGGAAGCGCGAGAGCGCATACGGCGTGCCCTTCATGGGATAGAGTTCGGCCGGGTAGGTCGAAGTCTTGTCGGGCATGGCGTCGTATTCCGCCCGCGGAATCAGCTTGATCACCGCGGGCATGCGCGTCTGGTTCACGAACAGAACGCCGGAACCATCGATTGCGACCCCGCCCCAGTTCGCACCACCTGCCGATCCGGGAAACTGGATCGAGCCTTCGAGAGTGGGTGGGGTAAAGATCCCGTCGTGTCTGTACCGGGCGATGATCTCCGCACACTTGCCCTGGTCGTAAGACGTGAACCCCCAGGCGTCTTCGGGCCCGAAGCTGGACGGGTGCAGCGCTGGAACGTGGGTCGGAAACGGCTGGGTGGGCGAGAGCGTCTCCAACGGCACACCGTTCTGTGGCACGGGTCGCTCCTCGATCGGAAACAGGGGCTCGCCGGTCTCGCGGTGCAAGATGAAGACATGCCCCATCTTGGTGGATTGCACGACGACCGGGATCGGCCCGTCCGGCCCGGGGAAGTCCCAGAGCGTGGGCTGGGAAGGTGTGTCGTAATCCCATAGATCGTGATGCACGTACTGGCGTCGCCACACGACCTGACCGGTAGAAGCGCGCAAGGCCACGGTCGCACTCGAGTAGTAGTCGAGACCGCCCCGATTGCCCGCAAAATAGTCGGGAGCTGCATTGCCCGTCGGGATGAAGATCAGATCGCGTTCAGCGTCTGCGGACATGATCGACCAGACGTTTGCCGTTCCAGGCCGATAGCCTTCGGCGTCGGCGGGACGCTCACTTCCGGGCGGCACCGGATCCCAGGCCCAGGCGAGCCGGCCGCTGCGCACATCGAACGCGCGAACGACACCGCTGGGTGCGTCCGCACGCAGATTGTCGGACACGAGTGCGCCTACCACGACCAGATCGCCCACCACCAGCGGTGGAGCGGTCACGTAGTACTCCCAGGGCTCGCCGTCGACACCTTCGCGAAGTTCGACGCGACCGTGCGTACCGAAGTCCTCGCACGGCTTGCCGTTCGCTGCGTCGATGGCGATCAGTTGCGAATCGACGGTCGCCGTCAGGATGCGCGAACTGCACGGCGCCGGATCGTCGTTCCCGGGCCAGTGCGCAACCCCGCGGCACACTCGCGGATAGGGTCCCCTGAGCTTCGTCAGGCGTTGCTCGGGATCGAACGCCCAGCGCTCGGCACCCGTCTCGGCGTCGATCGCGATCACACGGTTGTAACCGGTACAGACGACGAGTGTGTCGTCGACCAGGATCGGCGCCACGTTGTAGCTCGTGCGAGTCGTTCCGTCGCTGCCATCGGAGATGTCACCGTGTTTGTGCACCCACGCGAGTTCCAGATCCGTCACGTTCGCGGCAGTCACCTGGGTGAGCGGCGAATACTGGAGTCCGCCGGCATCGCCACCGAAAGCATCCCATCCAGCCACGGGACCGGAATAGTCGATCGCTTCGGGTCCGCCGCATCCGATCAGGACCAGCGCGATCAGGACCAGCCCGAAAGCTCCGAGGCAGCGGCGAACCGAGCGAATCACTCGCACCGTCGGCCGCGGGATCACTCGGAAGATGTCTTCGCCGAGGCCCGCTTCAGGTAACGCAGGAATGCCTGAGCCTCAGGCGTGTCCCAGCTGGCCCGGCCTTTCACGACGCCGATCATGCGACCTTGCGGATCGAGCACGTAGCTGGTCGGCACGCCGTCGATTCCGAGCACCGCCGCAAGCGTGCCCTCGCGATCGTGGAATACCCGCAGGTTTGCCAGGTTGCGCTTCTTCAGATAGGCGCGCACATCGGCACTGGAGCGATCGTCCTGCGCGAGTGCGACGACCAGGATGTCCTCT
>JAAELY010000150.1 GCA_024226335.1 bacterium | reverse complement strand
GGACTCCGGAGACGGCGAGCCTCAGATCGCGAGACTGGTCGCGAGCCAGCTCAAGCGCATGCGCAGGATCGTGGACGCGGCGGTCGACCTGGCCGAGCAGGGCGGCTTCGAAGCAGTCCGACTGCGCGACGTGGCTGAAAACTCCGACGTCGCACTCGGCACGCTGTACAAGTACTTCCGCAGCAAAGAAGACCTGCTGCTTTTCGCTTTCATCGAGGACCTCGAACGTCTCGAACGGGTCATGGTGGATCGGCCGACCCGCGGCAAGGATCCGTTGGCCCGCATTGGCGAGTTCTTTCGCCGGGCGACCCGGGGCCTGGCGCACAAGCCCCAGCTGACCAAGGCCATGCTGAGAGCGAGCGCGGGCGGGGATGCAGAGACGGCCTTGCGAATCGCGGGCACACAGTTGCGTGTCAGTCGCCTGATCGTGGCGGCGATGCGCGGCGAGGCGCCGGATCTCGAAACTCCACTCGACGCCTCGAACGCCGACGCAGAAGAAGGCGCGATCGCGGCGGCACTGGTCGGGATCTGGTTTTCCTCCCTGGTCGGTTGGTCTGGAGGTTTGATCGGCGAGCAGGAAGTCACACGGACGGTCTGCTCCGCTGCGAAACTCATGCTGCGAGACGACACCGTCCGCTGACGAACAATCCGGCGCCAGAAATCGCCGGTTTCAAGGAGAAACAATGGCTTCACAAGAGAGCGAGGAGATCCTCTCGGCGAAACACATCGTCGACTACACCTACCGACGTTCCGTCGGCCCGGTGCTCTCCCAGTTCTTCACCGGACTGCGCGATCGACGCATCGTCGGCTGCCGGCTGCCTTCGGGAAAGGTGATCGTTCCGCCCACGGAGTTCGATCCCGAGACCGGTGAGGATTCGGGTGAGATCGTCGACGTGGGGTCGGCGGGAACCGTGACCGGCTGGTCCTGGGTCACGAGGCCGCGCGAAAAGCAACCGCTCGACCACCCCTTCGCCTTCGCGCTCATCCGACTCGACGGCGCGGACCTTCCCATGCTGCACGCCGTGGACGCGGGAGACGAAACACGCATGTCGACCGGAATGCGCGTAAAGGCGCGCTGGCGCGACGAGACGATCGGCGAAATTGGCGATATCGCCTGCTTCGAACCGGAGGCCTGAGAATGAGTGATGACAAGAACGAACCGATCTTGAGCATTCGCACTCCCGTACATCTGGAATACGAATACACCGCGGGTTTCGCGACCACACGCTTTTTGCGCGGACTGGCCAAGGGCAAGATCATTGGCGCACGCGCCGGTGACGACGGCCCGGTCTACGTACCGCCGCGCGGCGCCGACCCGCGCATCGGCAAGCCCACCGACCAGCAGGTCGAGGTTTCCGACAAGGGCACCGTGACCACCTTCTGCATCGTGCGGGTGCCCTCGGACAACCTGAGCTTCACCCCGCCCTATGCGTGCATTTCGGTGCTGCTCGACGGCTCGGATATCCCGATGATGCACGTGCTCCAGGAATGCGATCTTCAGGATGTACGCATGGGAATGCGCGTGCAGGCGGCCTGGGTCGACGAGAGCGAACTCGACACGTCGGTCGCCAGCATCAAGTACTTCAAGCCGATCGACGAACCCGACACGGACTACGATCTGTACAAGGACCATGTGTAATGCGCGACGTTGCCATCATTTCCTTTGCCCAATCCTGTAAACGAAAAGAAAGGGAACGGAACGAAGTCGAGATCCTGATGCCTGTCGTCGCGGAAGCCGTCGAAGCCTCAGGCATGCCGAGAGCCGATATCGAGTTCACCTGCTCGGGAAGCTGCGACTACCTGCAAGGCCAGGCTTTCGCATTCGTGGGCGCACTCGATGCCGTCGGCGCATGGCCTCCGATCAAGGAATCGCATGTCGAAATGGACGGAGCGTTCGCGATGTACGAGGCCTGGATCAAGATCCAGACCGGCGACGTGAGCAGCGCGCTCGTCTATTCCTTCGGCAAGGGTTCTCCGGGCGATCACGGCGAAGTGATGTGTCTCCAACTCGACCCCTATACAGTCACGCCGCTCTGGCCCGACTCGAACAGCCTCGCGGCGATCCAGGCACGTGCCTTCATGGAAGCGACCGGCAAGACCGAACGCGACCTCGCCGAAGTGGTCGCGCGCAGCCGACGCGATGCCAAGGACAATCCGCACGCGGTGGTTTCGGGTGATTTCGACGTGGAGAAACTCCTGGCCGAACGGGTGACCAATTCACCGCTGCGGCTACACGATTGCCCACCCGTCAGTGACGGTGCTTCGGCCATGGTGATCGCCGAAGCGAGCGTGGCGCGCAAGTTCTCGAAAAACCCCGTCTGGATTCGCGGCATCGATCACCGGATCGAGAGTCAGAACCTGGGCGTCCGCGATCTGACGCGCTCGGCTTCCACGGAGATCGCCGGTCGCAACGCGAAGGTTCACGAGAGCAAGATCGATTTCGCAGAACTGCACGCGCCCTATTCCCATCAGGAACTGATTCTGCAAGCGGCCCTGGGCCTGGGCGACGACGTGCGCATCAACCCATCGGGCGGAGCGCTTACCGCGCATCCGACGATGGCCGCGGGATTCAATCGCATCGGCGAAGCGGCAAACCGGATCGCAGCGGGTGACGGACGGCGCGCAGTCGCGCATTGCACGTCCGGGCCGTGCCTGCAGCAGAATCTGGTCTGCGTTCTGGAGGGTGAGTAATGGGTCAGCTATCAGGCGTGGTCGGAATCGGCCAGACGAAATACGACGCGAAGCGCATCGAACTGTCGATGCCGGGACTCTTGCGCGAGGCGGCGAAGCGCGCGCTCGAGGACGCGGATTGCAACTGGTCCGATATCGACGCCGTGGTGCTCGGCAAGGCACCCGATATGTTCGAAGGCGTGATGATGCCCGAGTTGTGGCTGGCCGATTCGCTCGGCTGTGTCGGCAAACCGATGTTGCGCGTACACACGGCGGGAAGCGTGGGCGGATCCACGGCAATCGTGGCCTCGAGCCTGGTCGAGGCGGGCGTTCACGAACGCGTGCTCACTGTCGGCTTCGAGAAGCAGTCCGAAAGCAATGCGATGTGGGCGTTGACCATCTCCGCGCCTTTCTCGGTGGCGGTGGTCGCGGGTGCAGGCGGATACTTCGCTCCGCTGATCCGCGGCTACATCAGACGTTCGGGCGCACCGGAAGACACGGGCATCCGGGTCGCGCTCAAGGATCGCCTGAACGCACTCAAGAATCCGTACGCGCACCTGCAGATGCCCGACATCGATTTTGATCAGGTCATGAACTCGCCGATGCTCTGGGATCCGATCCGCTACCTGGAAGCGTGTCCCTCTTCTGACGGCGCCTGCGCGATGGTTTTCGCCAGTCGCGACGCAGCCAAGAAGTCACCCGGGAAACCCGCCTGGGTGCACGCGACCTCGATGCGCAGCGAACCGACGCAGTTCTCTGGTCGCGACCAGGTCAATCCGCACGCCGGTCGCATCGCGGCTGCAGACCTGTACAAGAAGGGAGGCATCACCAACCCGCGCAAGGAGATCGATTGCGCCGAGATCTACGTGCCCTTCTCCTGGTTCGAACCCATGTGGATGGAGAACCTGGGTTTCGCTCCGGAAGGTGAAGGCTGGAAGATGACCTACGAAGGCGCAACTGCGATGGACGGTGATCTACCCGTCAATATGTCGGGAGGTGTGCTGTCATCGAACCCGATCGGTGCCTCGGGAATGATCCGCTTCGCCGAAGCGGCCATGCAGGTGCGAGGACAGGCCGGCGAACACCAGATCGACGGTGCGAAACTCGCTCTGGGTCACGCATACGGCGGTGGCTCGCAGTACTTCTCGATGTACCTCGTCGGCAGCGAACTGCCGAGCGTATAGGAGACGGTTTTGGCGGACCACGGTTTCTGGAACTACACGCAACGCGATCCGAATCATCTGGCGCTGGTCGCTCCCGACGGACGGGAGTGGACGCGGGACGAACTCGCGGGGGTCAGTAATCAGTTGGTACACGGTCTGCGTGCGGCGGGACTTCAGGTGGGCGATTGCGTCGCCGCCGTGCTGCCCAATTGCGCGGAGTTCTACGCACTCAATCTGGCGTGCGCACAAGCGGGCTGGTACCTCACGCCTATCAACTGGCATCTGGCGGGACCCGAGATCGCCTATATCGTCGCTGATTGTGAGGCAAGGGTATTCATCGCCCACGAGCGTGTCGCCGAAGTCGCGGCTCTTGCGGCCCGGGAAGTCGGCCTTGCCGAGAGTTCGTGCTTCGCGATCGGCTCGGTGCCGGGCTTTCGCGACTTCTACGAGCTGACCGAGAAACAGCCGACCTCCCTGCCCGAGGAACGCACCGCGGGCAACGTGATGAACTACACCTCGGGTACGACGGGTCAACCCAAGGGAGTTCGCCGTCCGCTCGCACCCGTGGATCCCGACCTGATCGGTGGCCTGATGGCGACTTTCCTGGCGATGTTCGGCATCGAACCCTTGAAAGACAATGTGCACCTGGTGGGCTCTCCGCTGTACCACACCGCCGTGCTCATGTGGAGCACATCTTCGCTGCATTTCGGCCATACGGTGGTCCTGATGGACAAGTGGCTGCCCGAAGAGTCGCTGCATTTGATCGAGAAGTATCGAGTCACGACCAGCCATATGGTGCCGACGCAGTTCCACCGCCTGCTCGGCCTGCCCGACGACGTGCGCGCCAAGTACGACTGCTCTTCGACGCGCCATATGGTGCACGCCGCCGCCCCCTGTCCGCCCGACACCAAGCGACGCATGATCGAGTGGTGGGGTGACTCGATTTACGAGTACTACGCGGCCACCGAAGGCGGCGGCACGATCGTCAGCCCGGAAGAGTGGATGAAGTACCCGGGCACCGTCGGAAAGGCGTGGACTGGCGCGGATATTCGCATCTACGACGACGACGAGAAGCAGTTGCCGGTCGGCGAGCGCGGAACCGTGTACATGAGACTCGGCCAGGCCGATTTCGAGTACCACAAGGACAGCGCCAAGACGCGGAAGAACCGCATCGAGAACTACTTCACGGTCGGCGACATCGGCTACCTGAATGAGGAAGGCTACCTGTTTCTGTGCGACCGCAAGACCGATATGATCATCTCCGGTGGCGCCAACATCTACCCTGCGGAAATCGAAAACGTGTTCATGAGCCATCCGAAGGTGGGCGACGTGGCCGTCTTCGGGATTCCGCACGAAGACTGGGGCGAAGAGATCAAGGCGGTGGTCGAGCCGGGAACGGGCATCCTGCCCAGCGATGCACTGGTCGCAGAACTGCTCGAGTTCTGCAGTGGTCGACTTGCGAAATTCAAGACGCCCAAATCAATCGACTTCACCGAAGAAATGCCGCGCGACCCGAACGGCAAGCTCTACAAGCGAAAATTGCGCGATCCCTACTGGGAGGACCGCGATACAGCCATCTGAGACGCGGCTCCAGCTTCTTCGACCCGGTGCGAATCTGCGTGGGGAATTGGCAATTCCAACAGCGCCAGTGGCTGATATGATCTCTGCATGCGAATAGACAGGCCCTCGGAATGACTCCGGAACCGACGAAACCCGAACGAACTGGACCGAGTCCGGTCGTAATCCTGCTATCTGTATTCGCGGCCTTGCTGATGACCTGCGCGACCGCTGGCTATATGTTCGTGAACAGTGAGCGAGGACAGGAACTCGTAAAGGGCGCCCAGGAACTGGTCGAGTTGGTCACCCAGGCGCAGAACGCACCGGGTGCTGAAGAACTGCGCGCCCTGGGATGCGACCAGGCCATGATCATGGACGTCGGTCGCATGATGCAGATCCTGGGGACACTTGGAGGGGTCGATCCACCCGATCTGGGCGAAGACGTCTCGGACGACACGCTGATGGTTCTGTGCAGCATGAATTCGTCCTCAGCCGGCGCCCCTACCTGCGAACAAATCGCCAGTACCTACGCCGCAGCCTCGAATGCGACCCAGCCGTTCGTGATTTTCGCCGGTGAGAACGAGCCGGAAAGCAGTGAGCAGGCCTGCCAGGGCCTGTACTCTCCGTACGGAGAACTCCTGTCCGAACTCGAAGAAGACCCGGCGCTGCAATAACGACTCCGATTCCGGTAGGGGACGAGGATATGAACAGGCTCGAAGGAAAGACCGCTTTGATCACGGGAGCCGCGTCGGGTATCGGCGCAGCGTGTGCTCTGCGCTTCGCTCGAGAGGGGGCCAGGATCGCGGGATTCGATATCGATAAACCCGCCGACGGTGTCCTGAAGGCGATCAGCGATGTGGCCAGTGACCAACTCTTCTTGAATGGCGACGTGCGCGACGAGGAAAATGTCGCGGCGGCTGTAAGTACGGTGGCGCAGACCTTCGGCTCCGTCGACATCGTACTGAATGCCGCGGGTGTCGCGGGCGGTGGCCCGGTCCATATGGTGGATACGCTCGAGTGGGAACGCGTTCTCGACATCAACCTGAAGGGAACCTTTCTGGTTTGCAAACACGTGTTGCGGCAGATGCTCGAGCAGGGGAGCGGAAGCATCATCAATGTGGCGAGCGTCGAAGGGCTGGAAGGCGCCGAAGGGGGTAGCGCGTACAACGCTTCGAAAGGCGGCGTAATCCTCTTGACGCGAAACCTGGCGATCGACTACGGACGTCGAGGCATCCGGGCAAATGCGATCTGTCCGGGCTTTATTCGCACGCCACTGCTGGATTCCCTTTTCGAGGCCGATGCAATGAAGGATGCGCTCGCGCGAGTAACCGATGCACATCAACTCGGCCGCCTGGGCGAACCCAGTGAGATCGCCGGCGCTGCGGCCTTCCTCGCCTCTGAAGACGCCTCCTTCGTGACGGGCCACGCGCTGGCTGTCGACGGCGGCTTCACCGCCGGGCATCGCATCGGCACCGCCAAGCTCATGGGTCTGGACTGACGCGTGTCCGCAGGTCGGGATTCCAACCGCGATCAGTGGAAACCCTGGCTCGACGCACTCGAGCAGCGACGCGAGCGTGCTGGCGAGATGGGGGGCGCTGAACGCCTCGAACGGCATATGCACGGACGCGGCAAACTCGATGCTCGCCAGCGCATCGAGTTGCTCTTTGATCCGGGCACCTTCACGGAAATCGGACGTCTTGTCGGCAACGCGCAGGACATCCCGGCCGACGGCTATGTCTGCGGCTCAGGTCGGATCGACGGACGACCCGTACTCGCCGGTGTCGAGGACTTCACGGTGCTGGGCGGTTCGATCGGAGCGGGTGGAACCTCCAAGCGTTACCGCATCGCGGAGTTGGCGAAACAAGAAGGCGTGCCATTGGTCGTGATGCTCGAAGGCGCCGGGCATCGCCTGAGCGAAGAACACCACGGTCGCGCACCCAACGATCTCCTGGCTCTGGCCGATCTCTCGGGACACGTACCCATGGTGTGCCTGGTGCTGGGCGCATCGGCCGGACACAGCGCAATCTCGGCACCCCTTTGCGATTTCGTCGTGATGTCGGAGTCCGCCTCCATGTTCACCGGTGGCCCGCCCCTGGTAAAGGCGGCGACTGGCGAAGACGTGACCAAAGAGGAACTGGGGGGAGCAAAGATCTGCGCGGAGATCGCAGGCACGGCACATAACGTCGCGCCCGACGACGAGACGGCCATCGCAATGGCGCGTAGCTACTTGTCCTACTTTCCCCTGAACCGACACGATGCAATTCCGAAGCGGGAGAACTCGGACTCCGGAGCGCGAGAACTCGAAGAGTTGCTCGATATTCTTCCGCCCAACGATCGGCGTCCCTACGATATGCACCAGGTCTTGGAGTTGATCGCGGACGAGGGACGTCTGTTCGAAATCCAGCCCGGTTACGGAAGAGCCCTGATCACGGCTCTCGGGCATCTGGGGGGGCGCGCGGTCGCATTCGTTGCGAACAACCCGATTCAGGCCGCCGGTGCACTCGATGCAGACGCGGCGATCAAGGCAACCGATTTCCTCGAGACTCTTTCACACTTCGGGCATCCAGTCGTATTCCTGGTCGACAATCCGGGTGTGCTGGCGGGTAGCAGTGCAGAACGCAGCGGAATCCTGCGCTGGGGTGGAAAGATGTTCCAGGCCGAGCGCCGGATGCCCAACCCCAAGCTCACAGTTCTGATGCGCAAGGGTTTTGGTTTTGGACTGGTCAATATGGCGGGAACCCCTTTCGATCGGCAGACCATCACCTACGCCCTGCCCACGCTGAACCTGGCCGCGATGCCCGCGCAGAGTGGTGGCCAGGCTGCGAATCTGGAAGGGGAAGCTCAGCGACAGGCCGAAGAGGCGCAGCGCTCGGGTCCCTATCCACTCGCGAGCACGCTGGGCGTCGACGAAGTCATCGACCCGCGACAGCTTCGGAATGCACTCCTCGATGGTCTGCGCCTGACCGAAGGACGCGAAACGAGCCGATCGACCGAGTGATAGACTCATCTCCGTACGAAAACGAACGGAGAAATCGGCATGTCTGAAATCACTGTGATCGACGAGATCGGCGCCTCGGCCGATTCACTCTGGGAACTGGCCAGCGCTTTCGGCGATCTGAGCTGGTTGCCGTCCATCGAATCCTGCTCGGCTGAAGGTGAAGGCGTGGGTAGCGTGCGCACCATCATGGCCAAGGGCTCGCCGAAACCCGTACAGGAACGGCTCGACGCGATAGACCCCTCGACCCGGACCTACACCTACTCCTTCGTCGGCGAGAGCCCCCTGCCCTGCGAGAACTACCAGGCCACGGTGAAGCTGGTGGACCTGGGAGCCGACCGCTGTCGAATCGAATGGCGCGGCAGCTTCGAACCCGCGGGCCTGAGTGAAGAACAATTGTCGGGCATCTTCGAAGCCATCTATCGCGGCGCCATTGCGGCCTACAAAGACAAGCTCGAAAAGAACTGACGGGCCGCAAGACGAGTTTCCATCCCGACCGTGCGCGACACCGCTCCCTCACTGGAAACCGAAAGACTTCGGCTACGCGCCTTGCGCGACGACGACTTCGAAACGTACGCGAGTTTCTGCGCCGACGAGGAGGTCGTACCCCATCTTTACGGGCGCGCGCTCAGTGCCGAAGAAGCCCGGCAAGATCTGCTCGACCACATGGCGAGCTGGTCGCCTCACGGCTACGGCATGTGGGCACTGGAAGAGCGCAAGAGCGGCAGGCTGATCGGTCGGGCGGGCCTGCACCACCCGCACGGAGTGGCCGACATCGAACTGGGCTGGATGCTGGGACGGGCGCATTGGGGCCAGGGCTATGCCACCGAGGCGGGACTGCGAGCCCTGGCCTACGCGTTCGACGCGACCGACCGCAATCGGGTCGTCAGCATCATGCGTCCGCAGAATCAGCGCTCGATCGCAGTCGCTGTTAGACTCGGCATGCAACCCGAGGGTACGATCGAATTCGAGGGCGCGCCCGCACGATTGTATTCGATCCGTAGGGTGGGGGCGTGAGTTCGCCTGCCTGACTCAGAGGAGATTCCGAATGTCGCTGAAGATGACGCGCGAAGAGCGCGAGACTTTCCTGGCCGATCTTCACGTCGGCGTGATCAGTATCGACGAACCGGGCCGCGGACCACTGACCGTTCCGATCTGGTACGACTACTCGCCCGAAATCGGCGTCTGGGTGGTCACCGAAGAAGGCTCCCGCAAGGGGAAACTCCTGCGGAACACCTCGCGCTTCTCCATCTGCGCTCAGGTCGAGGCCCCACCGCTATACCAGTACGTCAGCGTGGAAGGTCCGATCACGGCGATTCGCCCTTCGGACGTCGAAAAGGAAGTCCGGCCGATGGCCCATCGCTACTTCGGTCCCGAACTCGGCGATCAATACGTCGGCGACGGCACCGGCGAGGGACAGATCACCGTGATCATGAAGCCCGAGCGCTGGCTGACGGTGGACTACGCGAAACTGGGCGGTGGCGCCTGAACGATCCCGGTCGGCCGCTCGGTTTACTCCTGAAGGTCCCGCAGCAGTGACTGGCGCGTATCCCCCACGATCACGGCGGAAGACCGATAGGCGGGGTGGTCTACGATCAGCGCGACATCTGACTCAGGATCGGCGAACGCCTCGGCGAGTTTCGATCCGAGCGGGAAACGGATGTACTGCACCGCACTGATGCGGTCCTCTTCGAACTGCTTTTCGTCGAAGTCCGCCTTCACACTCTGATCTCCGATCCGCAAGAAGATGTGTTCGTCAATCCCGATCAGACGATCCAGAGTGGGTCGGATCATCTCGTTCTCGGTAACCTCGATCATCAGAGTCGCCGAGAGTTCGTGTGGACCCGGGATCAACTCATTGTAGACGTCGAGTTCGAGTTGGATCTTCTCATCGTCGACGATCCGCTCCACACGGACCATCTCCTGGATCTGGAAGCGGACCGTATCGCGGTTCTCGAAGATGAACATCAGCGCATCGCCCACGGCGACGCGACGGGGCCCCTTCAGAGCCATCATGCGCCTGCGGTAGTCGTCGCGTTGCTTTTCGTAGTTCGTCAGGTCGAGAAGATCTGAAGCCTCGATTTTCTTCATGAAGGCTCTCCCAGTCCGTACGCGTCGCGCAGTAGTACGATCGGATGAACGGCCTTGCGCCCGGTACCTTCCAGAATTCGCAAGCCGGCCAGAGGGCAGTCCGTCGCAACATGATCCGGCTCATGGCGTTTGACCTCGTCGATCAACTTCCCTGCGACCTTCTGACTGGCATCGTACCACTTTGCCTTCATGCCCCAGGTTCCATCGACCCCGGAGCAACGATCCATCATCTCGACCTCGGCCCCGGCGATCTTCAACAATTGCGCGGAGCGGAATCCAATGTTCTGCGACTTCAGGTGGCATGGAAGGTGGTAGGCCACCTTTCCCAGCTTCACGGGAAACTCGCGTAGCAGCTTCTGTTCGCCGCGCAGCTTCCAGAGGTACTCGCCCACGTCGAAGGTATTGTCCGCGACCAGTCGGGCGTCTTCGCTATCCAGTAGCTCGGGATATTCCGTTTTGATCTGCATCGAACACGTCGGGCCGGGTACGACCACGGGCAATCCCGCGCGCACTCCTTCGACGAGTCCGGCCACGACCCTGGCGGCGTTTTTCCTGGCATTGTCGAGATCACCACCATGCAGATAGGGCGCGCCGCAGCACACGTCGTACCCCGCTTCGATACCCACACCCAGGTGCTCGAGCACCTGCGCCGTGGCCAGCCCGGTTTCCGCTTCGCTGTATTCCACGAAACAGGTCGAAAACAGGATGACTCGTGCGTGGTCTGCGGCGACCGGGCTGCGCTTCGCCAGCTGTTTCGATAGCGGCTGATTCTCATAGGTGGGCATGATCCAGCGCCGGTCGATGCCGGTCGTTTTCTCCATCAACCGGCGAACACTGCGGTTCTTGAACGCGGCATTGCTCAGTGACGCCGTCATGCACGACACCTTGCCCATCAGGTCTTGCCGGCATCCCAAGCGCTCGGCCAGCGGGATGCCCTCTTCCCGGGCCTGCACGAGTTTCGCGCGATTCATGAGCTTGGGAAAGTCGATCGCCCACTCGTGTGGCGGATGATAGGGACAGTGGTTGAAACAGAGCTTGCACTGAAAACAGAAGTCGATGACCTCACGGGACTCACCCGTGCTCATCCGCGACGCCTCCTGCTCGTGTCGATCCAGAGACTCGAAGAGCGCGGGGAAGGAGGGGCAGAGCGGCAGGCAGCGCCGACAGTCCTGGCACTTCTCGAACACACGCGTGAGTTCGGCGTCCAGTGCGCTGCGATCGAGAAACTCGGGGGCGGGAATGGGCGGATTCTTCACGTCATCAAAGTGGCTGCGGGCGGGACGCGCACGCCCCGCCCGCAGCGAAAGCGAGTTCTAGAGGGTCTCGAGGCCGTCGAGCGCCTTCTGGAAGCGACCGGCGTGCGACTTCTCGGCCTTCGCGAGCGTCTCGAACCACTCGGCGATCTCGGGGAACCCTTCGTCGCGGGCACTGCGCGCCATACCCGGATACATCTCGGTGTACTCGAAGGTCTCTCCCGCAACCGCGGCCACCAGGTTCTTGTCGGTGGTTCCGATCGGCTTCTCGGTCGCCGGATCGCCCACGATCTTCAGATAATCGAGATGACCGTGTGCGTGTCCCGTTTCGGCCTCGGCCGTGTCGCGGAACAGACCCCCTACGTCGGGATAGCCTTCGATGTCCGCCTGCTTCGCGAAATACAGATAGCGGCGGTTGGCCTGGGACTCGCCCGCAAAGGCGTCCTTCAGGTTGTTGTGAGTCTTGGTTCCTTTCAGCTCGGCCATGGATTCTCCTTGTGGGATGGAATTGACGAAACCTAGAGGTCGCTGCAATCGTCGCAGAGACCGTAGAAAGACATGCGCACGCGCTCGGCGCGAAGACCGTGTCCGCGCTCGAGCCGCGCCTTCAGACCGCGCGGCTCCCTGAGTTCGACGTCGTGGATCGAGCCGCACGCGTCGCAGAAGAAGTGATGATGGGGTGTGGGATTGCCGTCGTAGCGAATGGCCGATCCACTGGATTCGAGTTCCTCTACCACACCGTCGGCGACCAGCACTTCCAGGTTCCGATAGACGGTTCCCAGCGAGAGTCGCGGAAACTCCGATGAGAGCTGCTCGTAGAGCAGTGAGGCGGTCGGATGCGTATCGGTTCCGCGCAGCAACTCGAGCAATCGATCGCGTTGGCGCGTGCGATTTCTTCGCAGCGCAGTCACGTGTTCACGAGTGGTTGGGAGGGGACTCACCGACGGGAAATCTAGGATTCCGCTTCACGCGAAGCAAGCGAAAATGCGAACTATTCCTGATTTTAAAAACCGGAAGTCACTTGCGGGCCGCGCGCCCCCAGAGCAGTTTGATGAAACGCTGCATACCGGCATCGCGCTTCGCGGAATACGGGTAGTGCCCGGCCGTCTGTTTGCCGCCAAAACGATCCGTGAGTATCGGCTTGGCGTGACAATAGCCGCGCAGACCGACTTCCCCGTTGACCTGCCCCACCCCACTGGTCTTGCGGCCGCCAAAAGGTGCCTCGTGCGCGCCGTAGGTCATGGTCATGTCGTTGATGCAGACGCTGCCCGAATCGATGCGCAGCGCGATATCGAACGCCGAGTTCGTATCCGTGCTCCAGATATTCGCACCCAGACCGTAGTCCGTGTCATTGGCCAGCGCGATCGCGTGCTCCGTATCGCGCACGCGCATGATCGGAAGGATCGGACCAAACGTCTCCTCCTTCATGATGCGCATCTCGTGGCTCACATCGACGAGAACCGTCGGCTCGTAGTAGAGCCCGCTGCACAGCTCCGGATTGCGTTGCCCCCCGACCAGAACCCTGGCGCCTTTCTCAATGGCATCGGCCATATGCGCTTCGATGACGTCCAACTGCTTCTGCCAGAAGATGGCTCCCACATCGAACTCGCCGTCGCGCGCCTGACGCAACTTCCCGACCCGCTCAACGACCTTCTCAATGAACGCGTCTGCGATCTGATCCATCACGTAGACCCGCTCGGTTCCACAGCAATACTGGCCGGTATTCATGAAGGCACCCGCAACGGCTCCACCGGCCGCCACGTCGAGATTCGCATCGGCGCATACGAGCATCGGGTCCTTGCCACCGAGTTCGAGCGTGCATGGAAGCAGCTGTCGCGCACAAGCCTCCGCAACTCGTCGCCCGGTCGCAACGCTGCCCGTGAAACTGATCTTGTCGACACCGGACTCGATCAGCGCCGCACCGGTTTCCCCGTCGCCCGTGAGCACTTGCAACACTCCTTCGGGCAGCCCCGCGGCCTCGAACAGTCTTGCCACCAGTTGACCAGAGCGCGGCGTCACCTCGCTGGGCTTCAGGATCACCGCGTTTCCCGCCACGAGGGCCTGGGCCGCGGGATTGACGGAGAGAATGAACGGCCCGTTCCACGGACTGATCACGCCGACCACACCGAGCGGCCGATACACGATCTGCAGCTTCTTCATCAGCCGCATGATTCCGTGCAATGACTTGCGCTGCGGACGAAGCATCTTCGCAGCGTTTTTGGCGTAGAACGCCAGCGAATCACAACCGGAGAAGATGTCCATCATCAGCGCTTCGCTGCGCGGCTTGCCGGACTCGCGCACGATTACGTCGATGAACTCCTCTTGACGTTCCATCAGGATGGAGAGCGCGCGCCTCAGATAGTGCGCACGCTCCTGAAAACTCAGGGCAGCCCAGGCGGGTTGCACCTTGCGCGCTTGCTCGACCGCTGCGCGTACGTCGGCCTCGCTCTGGACTTCGATCTCGTCGATCGTCTCACCGGTGGCCGGGCTGGCCAGACTCAATCGGCGACGCTGTCCGGGTGCGGCTTCGACGGGGGTGACGATGGCCATCTAGAACTCCTCCGGACCGCAGCAGCTCCAGCGGGCTCCTAGCGAAAAGCGCCGGGGACGTGGCTCTCTTGACCGTTGCTCTGGCCGTTGCTCGAGCCATTGGCGACGGATTCCGCTCCGGACACGGCAGCTGCGGATGCAAGTTCTTCGGGGGAGATCTCCTCTGGCGGAACCGCGGGATCGTCCGCGTCGATGACCGGTGTCGCTTCGGCATCGGCCGAATCGAGTTCCACCTCATCCTTCTCGTCGATCTGCTCGTCGGGACTCAAGGCCGATGTCAGCAAGGGACTGGCGAATCCGCCACCGACTTCGACCATCTCGGGACAGAGTTCGCGTGCTCCCTCTGCGAGATGCGAATAGAGCGCCGTGTACTGCTGAGTGAGATCACGGAAAAGACCGGACGTCTGTTCGAAGTGCTTCGAGACTTCCGCCTTGTGGGAATTCAATTGCTCGCGGGTCACGTCGAGTTCGGATTCCAGTTGCTCTGCATGTGCGCGCAACTTCTTGTCGCTCTTGCGGAACATCGTGCCCGCGCCGAGACCCACGACGAAAACGCCAACCAAAGAAATCAACTGCCAGGCTTCCAACGGCTCTCCCCCCATCACTCCCGGTCCGTGTCCCGGTTTGCCTACCTTGGCACCCCGCGGCGCCAATGGCGATTGTAGGGCTCGCAGCGACGGGAGTCGATCCGATCCACACCTCGATCTACTCCTCGGCCGCGTCGGAAACCGACACCTACGCGGAATTTTCGCTCGCGCAGGCCGCCGCATTCTTCCGCGGCTGTTGGAAGGGACTCAGCCCACAGGCCGGGTCCGTCGATAAGACCCGGAGCATGCTGCGCACCGCCGCGATCTTCGCAATCACCCTGATCTGTAGCTGGTCGATCCCGACCCGAGGGAATCCGGGGCAGGACCTCAAGGGGATACCGCTGGAACAGGTGATCCGCGAGCTCGAAAAGACCCTGGTGGATTCCCAGGCTCAGATCGTGAAACGAGGCCTGCCGCGAATTCGCTCCATCGATGTCTCGCTGCGGACGCTGTTTCGGCGCGAGGCGGCGGGCGCCGGACACATTGGGGTGTATTCCCTGGACATGCCCTACGACTCCGAACGCTCTCAAGTGGTGAATCTGAGTCTTGCGCGCGCCTCCGACCAGACCCGCTACGACACCGCGAGTTCCGCGGATTCCTCTCCGCACCTGGTCGACAATCTGGTCGCGCTCGCCCATGCCAGCCTGAGTGGGCAGGCCCGCAACGCCGGGATTCGCCTGGAAGCCATTTCCACCGGCCTGAGTTTCGTACTCCTGCGGGCGGGCGCCCGAGGCACCTTCGAACTGGTCCCGGTCTCGCCGGATCTGAAGCAATCCCTGGAAGATCGCGCAGTCCACGACCTGAGCGTGGAATTCAGCCCCGGCAGCGCTGGCTGAAGCGTCTCGCCAGATCGTCCCAATTCCCCAAGTAATTGTCTTTGCTGACGATTTTGCAGAAACGATACGTATCGTTACTATACTCCACGGGCCGCGGCAGGTAGAATTGCCGCTTCCAGGCCGCATCCAAGACAGGGGGCTCCGTGGACAAGCGCACGACGGAACGCGACGTCATCGCCGAGCTTCGCGACGGGATGACCATCGGAATCGGGGGCTGGGGTTCCCGACGCAAGCCGATGTCGCTGATACGCGAAATCCTGCGCTCGGACCTGAAAGACCTGACGATCGTCAGCTACGGCGGTCCCGATGTGGGGCTGCTCTGCGCGGCGGGCAAGGTCAAGAAGCTGATCTACGGCTTCGTCTCGCTCGATTCGATTCCACTCGAACCGCACTTCCGCAAAGCGCGCCAGAGCGGCGCGATCGAGGTCGTGGAACTCGACGAAGGCATGTTGCAATGGGGGCTGTACGCGGCCGCGTTGCGCCTGCCCTTTCTACCGACGCGGGCTGGACTGGGATCGGACGTGCTCAAGTACAACCCCGAGCTGAAACTGGTGAAGTCGCCCTACGAGGACGGTGAGGAACTGGTCGCTGTACCGGCTTTGCACCTGGACGTGGCATTGATCCACATGAACCGCGCCGATGCGGCGGGCAACGGTCAGTTCCTGGGACCCGATCCCTACTTCGACGATCTGTACTGCGGCGCGGCCACACGGCGCTTCATGTCGTGCGAGAAGATCGTGCCGACCAAAGACCTCTTGCTCGAAGGCTCGCTGCACACACTCAAGATCCATCGCATGCTGATCGACGGCGTGATCGAAGCCCCCGGCGGTGCCCACTTTACCGAGTGCCCCCCGGACTACGGTCGCGACGAGGCGTTCCAGAAGCAGTACGCCCTGGCCGCCCGAGATCCCGACGCCTGGAAGGATTTCGTTGCGCAATACCTGTCGCTGAACAGCGAAGCCGAGTACCAGGAAGCCGTGAGGAAGAACCGATGAGCGATTTCACGCGCGCCGAAGTCTGCGTGGCCGCCTGTGCCGATTGTTATCGCGGCGATGGCGAGAAACTGGCGAGCGCCTTCGGCACGATTCCGATGATCGGTGCAAAACTGGCCCGTTCGACCTTCGAACCCGATCTGGTCATGACCGACGGCATCGCTTCGACGCTTGCGAACGTGTTGCCGGTTAGTTCAGGGCCCGATGGGAAAGCGCCCCCTGAGCCTGTGGTCGACGGCTGGTTTCCGTTCCGCACGATCTTCGACGTACTCTGGTCCGGGCAGCGCCACGTGATCATGATCGCCAGCCAGATCGATCGCTTTGGGAATCAGAACTTTGCCTGCATTGGCGACTATCGAAAACCAAAGGCACAACTCCTGGGTATGCGCGGGGCGCCAGGAAATACCATCAGCCATACGACCAGCTACTGGATTCCAAACCACAGCCGAAACACCTTCGTCGAGAAAGTCGACGTGGTTTCGGGAGTCGGATACGACCGGGCCAGAGCCCTGGGCGAGGCGAGTACGCGCCATCACGAAGTGCGCCGGGTGGTTTCGAACCTGGCCGTGTTCGACTTCGGCGGCGCGGACCAGTCCATGCGCCTGGTATCGCTGCACCCGGGCGTGAGTATCGACGAGGTGGTCGAGGCCACCGGCTTCGAACTCGAGGTAGCGGATTCCGTGCCCGAGACACGCGGGCCCAATGAACAGGAACTGGTCTTGATTCGCGACGTGCTCGATCCGGGCAAGGCGCGTGACAACGAGGTAAAAGCATGAGTGACGCAGAAGTCGAGAAGGACATCGTTCTATACGATGTGGCAGGTGAGAGCGACGAGATCGCGATCATCACCATGAATCGACCCAAGTTCAATAACGCGCAAAACGGCGCAATGACCTACGAACTCGACGCTGCGTTCAAGAGAGCGGCATTCGACGACACGATCAAGGTGATCATCTTGCGGGGTGCGGGCAAGCATTTCTCTGCGGGTCACGACATCGGCACGTCCGGTCGCGACATCACGGAACCCCAGGATCGCGTGGGCATGTGGTACGACCACTCCGACAAACAAGGCGGCGAGTTCCTGTACGTTCGCGAGCAGGAAGCCTATCTAGGCATGTGCCGACGCTGGCGCGATATTCCCAAGCCGACCATCGCCCAGGTTCAGGGCGCCTGCATCGCGGGTGGCCTGATGCTGGCATGGGTCTGCGACCTGATCGTTGCATCCGATGATTCCTTCTACTCGGATCCGGTCGTGCGCATGGGCATCCCCGGCGTCGAGTACTTCGCACATCCCTATGAACTCAATCCGCGCCTGGCAAAGGAGTTTCTCTTCCTGGGCGAACGCATGTCGGCAGATCGAGCCTACTCCGCCGGCATGATCAACCGAGTCGTTCCCCGCGAAGATCTGGAGAGCGAGACGCTGTCGATCGCCGAGCGCATCGGGAAGATGCCGCGCCTGGGTCTTGCACTGACGAAGCAAGCCATCAACCACGTCGAAGATCTACAAGGCAAGCGCACGGGCATGGACTCGGTATTCCACATGCACCACTTTGCCCACGCGCATAACAGTACGGTTACCGACAACCCCCTGGCCGGATTCAACGCCAAGAGCATGGCTGATTCGCAACGCGCTCAAGGCGCCAAGAAGTCCTAGCTCGGGCCAGGCTATCGAGGCAGAGATCCCCCTTGTCGTCGGCGCTGAAGACTCCGCTCTGCGAGATCCTCGGGATCCGCTATCCGATCATCCAGACCGGTATGGGCTGGGTTGCCACGCCAGAACTCACCGCAGCGGTGAGCAACGCGGGCGGGATCGGTTTCCTGGCGGCCGCCACACTTCGACCACAGGATGTCGACGCGGAGATCCAGAAGGTGAAGGCGCTGACGGATCAGCCCTTTGGCGTAAACTTCCTCATGGATGCCCCGGGTGCCGACGTGATCACGGAAGCGATCGTGCGCAATGGCGTCAAGGCGGCCGGCTACAATCGCGCACCCAGCGCGGAACTGATCGATGAACTGAAACGCAATTCAGTGGTCTGCGTGCCCACCTGCGGCGCGGTCAAACACGCGCTGAAGGCGCAGAAACTCGGCGCCGACGTGATCATCGTCCAGGGTACCGAAGGCGGTGGTCACACCGGCTCCGTGCCAACAACGCTACTGGTCTCGAGCTGTGCGGACTCGGTCGACGTGCCGGTGGTGGCCGCCGGGGGAATCCACGACGGACGTGGACTGGTCGCCGCGCTTGCATTCGGAGCGCAGGGGATCGCCATGGGTACGCGCTTCGTACTCACGCACGAGAGTCCGGTTCCCAAAGCCACCACGGACCTTTTCCTGGAGTCCCGCGTCGAAGACGCGATCATCACTTCGCGAATCGACGGCATGCCCCAGCGCGTGGTCGTCAACGAACTGGTTCGCAAGCTCGAGTCGAGCAACGCGGTATCGGGTTTGTGGCTGGCCCTGCGCAGCGCGCTGGCCTTTCGCCGCACAAGTGGTGCCTCCCTGCGAGAACTGCTGCGCTCCGCACTCTCGATGCGGCGCAATCAGCGTCTTACGCGCGCGCAGATGCTCATGGCAGCGAATGCGCCCATACTCGCCAAGCTGGCCATGCAAGACGGAGATCCGATCGCGGGCTATCTGCCCGGTGGCTCCGTCGCCGGGGTCATCGACGATCTGCCGAGTTGCGCCGAACTGATCGAACGAATCATCAACGAGGCCGAGCAGACGCTCAAGGCCCTCGCGAACTGAGGAAACAGAATGTCCGTCACCTCGGAAATCAAGAACGGCGTTGCGGAGGTCTATATCGATCACCCGCCCGTGAACGCGCCCGACAGCAAGGGCTGGTTCAAGATCGCCGATACGATCACGAATCTGGGTCAATCCGAAGACGTGCAGTGCATCATCCTTGCGGCCAAGGGTCGCGGCTTCTGCGCGGGCGTCGACATCAAGGAACTGGCGGCCGACGCAAGCCAGATCACGCAGGTGAACGCGGGCTGTTGGAAGGCTTTTGCCGCCGTGCACGACTGCTCGGTTCCGGTCGTTGCAGCGTGCCACGGCTTCGTCCTGGGCGGTGGAATCGGGCTGGCTGGATCCAGCGACATCATCGTGGCTTCCGACGATGCGAGCTTCGGACTACCCGAGATCGATCGCGGTGCGCTCGGTGCGGCCTCGCACCTGATGCGGATGTTCCCCATCCAGAAGGTGCGCAAGATGCTCTTCACCGGGGAACCGATCGACGCGGCCGAGGCCTATCGACTCGGCGCGCTCGAGTGGATCGGTCCGCGCGAGGAACTCATGGGGGCCGCGCACCGCATCGCCGATTCGATCGCCTCCAAGAGTCCCAAGGCCATGCGGCTGGCCAAGGAATGCATGAACGGCATCGAGTTGCTCGACATCAAGACGAGCTACCGCTTCGAGCAGGGCTTCACGCTCGAACTCTACACCTCACCCGACTCACAGGAGGCTCGCGACGCGTTCGTTGAAAAGCGCGACGCGTCCTACAAAGACAAGGACTGAACGTGGATCTGAACTACACCGCAGAACAAGACGCCTTCCGCAAAGAAGCGCGCGCCTGGCTGGAAGCCAACGTGCCGCGTGAACCCCTGCCCTCCTTCGACACGCGCGAGGGCTTCGAGGCGCATCGCGCCTGGGAAAAACAGCTCAACGCGGGTGGCTGGGCGATGGTTCCCTGGCCCGTCGAGTACGGCGGGCGCGGTGCCAATCTGCTCGAGTGGTTGATCTTCGAGGAGGAGTACTACCGGGCCGGCGCACCCGGCCGCGTCAACCAGAACGGGATCTTCCTGCTCGGGCCCACGATCATGGAATACGGAACTCCCGAGCAGAAGGCGCGCTTCCTGCCAAAGATGGCGTCGAGCGAAGAAGTGTGGGCGCAGGGTTGGTCGGAACCGAATGCGGGCAGCGACATGGCTGCGATTCAGGCGAGCGCGGTACTCGATGGCGATCACTACGTGATCAACGGCCAGAAGACCTGGGCTTCTCGAGGCGCCTATGCGGATTGGTTGTTCGGCATGTTCCGCACCGATCCGGATTCGGAACGCCACAGGGGGCTGACCTTCGTACTCGTGCCGCTGGATCTTCCCGGTGTGACGGTTCGGCCGATCGAGCAACTCGATGGCGAAGCGGGTTTCGCCGAGGTCTTTTTGAACGACGTGCGCGTACCGGTCGAGAATCAACTCGGCGAAGTCAATCGCGGCTGGGACGTGGCCATGGCCACCGCGGGTTTCGAACGCGGGCTCATGTTGCGCAGCCCGGCGCGCTTCCAGAACACGGCCCGCAAGCTCGTGGCGCTCTACCGCGAGACCGCCGCGAGCGGCCAGCCCATCGATGCGGGCCTGCGCGACACGGTCGCGCGCTGCTGGGTGGACGCCGAGGCCTACACGCTCAACACCTATCAGACCGTTTCTCATCTTCTGGCCGGTGGAAAGATCGGCTCCGAGTCGAGCCTCAACAAGATCTTCTGGTCGGAACTCGACCTGCGGATGCACGAAGCCGCACTCTCCCTTTTGGGTGCGCGAGCGGAACTTCTACCGCAGGCCCCGGCGGCCGAGGGCGTCGGCGACTGGCTCGACGGTTATCTATTCGCCCTTTCCGGGCCGATCTACGCGGGCACGAACGAAGTGCAGCGAAACATCATCGCCGAGCGCATCCTCGGCCTGCCGAGGAAATAGCCGTGAACTTTGGCTTCAGCGAAGACCAGCTCTTGTTGCAACAAACCGTCCACGACTTTCTGGCGAGTGAACTACCCGTCGATGAAGTGCGCAAACTCTGGAACGAAGACACCGGCCGCTCGGCCGAGTTCTGGAAAAGGCTGGCCGAGATCGGTATCCCGGGACTGCTGATCTCCGAAGACCACGGTGGCCTGGGCATGAACGAGATCGACGGCGTCTTGCTGATCGAAGAGACGGGCCGGGCCGCCCTGGCCGAACCCGTGGTACAAACCTCGGTAGCCGCACCCTTGATCACCGCGCTCTCTTCCAGCCTCGCAGATCAATGGCTTGCGAAGATCGCCGCGGGCGAAGCCCTGGCAGTCGTGCAACACGATGTGAACGCCTTCACCTCCGATGCCCACGTAGCGGATCTGCTCCTGCTCAGCCACGGCGACGAAATCCACGCATTGAGTGCAGACCGGGTTTCGCTCACCGCGCAACCGGCCAACGATCCCTCGCAGCGCCTGTTTGCAATCGACTGGACCCGCGACGATGAAACGCGCGTCGCATCTGGCAAAGCCGGACGCGCACTGCTGGCGATCTCGCTCGATCGCGGGGCACTGGCCTGCGCAGCGCAGCAACTGGGAGTCGCCGACAAGCTGATCGAGTTGGCCGTGGCGTATGCATGCGAGCGCAAGCAATTCGGCGTGCAGATCGGTTCCTTCCAGGCCGTGAAACACATGCTGGCCGACGTGAAGGTCAGGCTCGAGTACGCCCGGTCCCTGGTGTATCGCGCGGCGCATTCGCTGGCGCGAGACACGCGGGGGCGATCGGTTGACGTCTCCTGCGCCAAAGCGGCGGCTTCGGAAGCCGCCGTCGCAGCGGGACGCATCGCACTACAGGTCCACGGCGCAATCGGCTACACCTGGGAGCAGGACCTGCACGTCTGGATGCGCCGCGCCTGGTCACTCGACCTGGCCTGGGGAAATTCCGCGTGGCATCGCGCGCGCATCGCCGATGCGGTCATCGACGGCGCACTACCTGCCGAGAATTTTGGCTACAGCGCGCCCTGAGCGCGCCTTTTAGGAGAAGACATGGCCGAGGCCTACATCATCGATGCAATCCGAACTCCGATCGGCAAGAAGAAGGGCAGCCTCTCGCAAGAGCACCCCGCCGATCTGGGTGCGCACGTACTCAAGGCTGCAGTTGAACGCACGGGCGTCGACCCACACGCCGTCGAAGACGTCATCTTCGGCTGTGTGGATACGATCGGACCGCAAGCGGGTGACATCGCGCGCACCTGCTGGCTGGCAGCTGATCTGCCCGAAGAAGTTCCGGGCACTACCATCGACCGACAATGCGGCTCATCGCAACAGGCCGTGCACTTTGCGGCCCAGGCCGTCCTCAGTGGCACCAACGATCTGGTCATGGCGGGCGGCGTGCAGCAGATGAACCAGATCCCGATCTCATCGGCCATGCTCGCCGGACAGCCCTATGGCTTCGAAGATCCGTTCTCCACTTCCAAAGGCTGGATCGATCGCTACGGAACACAGGAAGTCTCCCAGTTTCGCTCCGCGGAGATGATCGCGGAAAAGTGGGACATCTCGCGCGAAGACATGGAGCGCTTCGCACTCGAGAGCAATGAACGCGCAATCAGCGCGATCGACGAAGGTCGCTTCAAACGCGAGATCACCCCTTACGGAAGTTTCGACACCGATGAGCCACCGCGTCGCGGTTCCTCGCTCGAACGCATGGCGGGTCTGCAACCGCTGACCGAAGGCGGTCGCGTGACGGCCGCGGTGTCGAGCCAGATCGCGGACGCGGCCTGTACACTGCTGATCGCTTCAGAACAGGCGGTGAAAGATCACGGCCTGTCGCCGCGTGCGCGCATCCACCACCTGAGCGTGCGCGCTGCAGATCCGGTCTGGATGTTGACGGCGCCGATCCCGGCCACCGCCTGGGCCTTCGAGAAGACGGGCATGAGCATGGCGGACATCGATCTGATCGAGATCAATGAAGCCTTCGCCTCGGTGGTTCTGGCCTGGCAAAAGGAAACCGGCGCCGATCTCGCCAAGGTCAATGTGAACGGCGGCGCGATTGCGCTGGGACATCCGTTGGGGGCTACGGGCGCGCGCCTGATGACCACGCTCTTGCACGAACTGGAGCGCACGGGCGGACGTTACGGCCTGCAGACGATGTGCGAAGGCGGGGGACAGGCCAACGTCACGATCATCGAGCGTCTCTGAGATGGGTATCTGTGAAGGGCGCGTCGTCGTCATCACCGGAGCGGCGCGCGGAATCGGTCGCGCACACGCGCTGCTTTTCGCCCGCGAGGGCGCAAAGGTGCTCGTCAATGACCTGGGCGTCGAAGCCGACGGCCAGGGCGGATCCGCGGGGCCCGCTCAGGAGGTCGTCGAGGAGATCCGGACGCTGGGCGGCGAAGCGGTGGCCAACGGAGACGACGTCGCCGAAATGGAAGGCGGAAAGCGCATCGTGCAATGCGCCCTCGACAGCTTCGGCGGACTCGACGTGGTCGTGAACAACGCCGGTTTCCTACGCGATCGCATGTTCGTCAGCAGTAGCGAAGATGAGTGGGACGCCGTGCTGCGCGTCCACCTGAAGGGGCACTTCTGCGTGGCGCGCCATGCGGCGGAGCACTGGCGCAACGAGTCGAAGGCCGGAAAGCCCGTGGATGCACGCATCATCAACACGAGTTCGGGTGCGGGTTTGCAGGGGAGCGTCGGTCAGAGCGCGTACTCCGTGGCAAAAGGCGGGATCGCATCGCTGACGCTGGTGCAGGCCGCAGAACTCGGGCGTTACGGCATCACCTCCAATGCGATCGCACCGGCGGCGCGCACGCGCATGACCGAAGCCATCTTTACCGACATGGCTGCCCCGGCCGAAGGCGAGTTCGACGAGAACGCTCCGGAGAATATTTCTCCGTTGGTCGTCTGGCTGGGAAGTGCGGAGTCGCGCGAGGTGAGTGGTCGCGTCTTCGAGGTGAAGGGTGGCATCATCGGTACCTCCGACGGCTGGCGCGACGGACCGACCATCGATCGAGGGCGCCGTTGGGAGCCCGATGAGGTCGGAGCCGCAGTCGCGGATCTGCTGAATAAGTCTCCTGAACCGCAGAAGGTATGGGGCACGTGATCGACGCATGAATTTCTCCTTTACAGAAGAACAGGAAGAACTGCGCGAAAGCGCGCGGAGCTTCCTGGCGGATCAGGCGGGATCCGATGCGCTGCGCAAGGCGATGGAAAGCGAACTGGGCTACGACGCCGATCTGTGGCAGCAGATCGCTTCGGAACTCGGCTGGACATCGATGATCGTTCCCGAGGAATTCGGCGGCCTGGGTCTGAGTTACGTGGAACTGGTTGCGCTGTTCGAGATCACCGGCAGTGCGCTGCTCTGCTCACCCCTCTTTGCGACGATCGGCCTGGGCGCAAACGCCTTGCTGGTTGCGGGCAACGATGCGCAGAAGAAGGAGTATCTTCCGGGCATCGCCGCTGGGGATACCCGCGCGACCGTCGCCTATATGGAAGCCAAGGGCCGTCCCGACGCCACCGGCATCCGCGCAACCGCTTGGAAGGACGGAAGCGATTATGTGATCGACGGCTCCAAGAGCTTCGTGCTCGACGGTCATTGCGCAGATCTGTTGATCGTCGCGGCGCGCCGCGAGGGCAGCAATGCGGAGGACGGAGTGAGTCTGTTCGCAGTCGACGCCAATGCGAAGGGGCTATCCCGCCGCGTACTGACGACCATGGATCAGACCCGGCGAATGGCGGAGTTGAAGTTCGAGGGACTGCGCGTTCCCGCATCCGCGCTACTGGGCGAAGAAGGCGCCGGTTGGCCGGCACTCGACAAGACACTACAACTCGCCGCCGTCGCACTGGCCGCAGAACAGGTCGGAGGCGCGCAGAGGTGCCTCGACATGTCGGTATCCTACGCCAAGGAGCGCGAGCAATTCGGTCGCGCCATCGGTTCGTTCCAGGCGCTGAAACACAAATGCGCCGATATGTTCGTGCTGGTCGAATCGGCCCGCTCCGCCGCCTACTACGGCGGTTGCGTAGCGGCCGAGGACAGTGACGAATTACTGGCAACGGCATCTCTTGCCAAAGCCTATTGTTCCGACGCCTTCTTCAAGTGCGCAGCCGAAAGTCTGCAGATCCACGGAGGCGTCGGCTTCACCTGGGAGTACGACGTGCACCTGTACTTCAAGCGCGCGAAGTCGGCAGAGATCTTCCTCGGGAGTCCGGACCACCACCGCGAACGGGTCGCGCGTCAGATCGGTCTGTGAGGCGAAGTCGATGAGCAACCCTTTGCAGATGGACGGAAAGGTCGTAGTCGTGACCGGCGGCGGCCGAGGCGTGGGTCTCGGCATTACTCTTTGCTTTCTGGAAGCCGGTGCTCAGGTCGTGATCTGCGGGCGGAACGAACCGGACTCACTACCAAGCGTGGGAGATCGAAGGGCGGTCTTCACGAAAGCCGATGTGCGCGATGCCGAACAGGCTGAACGCGCGGTCGCGTTCGCCGCGGGCATGTTCGGCCGCCTCGACAGCCTGATCAATAACGCGGGTGGAGCCCCCGCCGCCGAGGCCGCAAGCGCATCGCCGCGCTTTTCCGAAGCGATCATCAAGCTGAACCTGCTTGCACCGCTGCACTGCGCACAAGCGGCCAACGCCGTAATGCAAGAGCAGGACGGTGGCGGATCGATCATCAATATCGCGAGCGTGAGCGGCACCCGACCCTCTCCAGGAACTGCGGCCTACGGCGCAGCGAAGGCGGGCCTGCTCAACCTGACGCAATCCCTGGCCGTGGAGTGGGCACCGAAAGTGCGTATCAACGCGATCACCGCAGGGATGATCCGCACGGAACAGTCGCATCTTCACTACGGAGACGACGAAGGTGTGGCGGCGGTCTCCGCGACGGTACCGCTGGGGCGTCTCGGCGAACCGCGAGACATCGGCGAAGCCTGCCTGTACCTGACCTCTCCACTCGCTAGCTACGTGAGCGGCGCGAACCTTCTGATACACGGTGGTGGCGAGAAACCCGCTTTTCTCGATGCGGCCAAGAACACGACTGCTGAATAGGGCGACATCATGACGACGATCTTCAAGACCCCCGCAGAACTCCTGGACGCGGTGGGCCAGCAATTGGGCAAGAGCGACTGGCTCCAGATCAGCCAGGAACGCGTAAACCAGTTCGCGGAAGCCACCGGCGACCACCAATGGATCCACTGCGATCCCGAGCGTGCCAAGGACGGACCGTTCGGCGGTACGATCGCGCACGGGTACTTGACCCAGTCACTCGTCAATCTCTTCATGCCGCAGATTTTCGAAGTACAAGGCATCTCCATGGGCGTGAACTACGGCGCCGACAAGCTTCGCTTCCCGGCACCGGTGCCGGTCGGATCGCGCGTACGCGGCAGCGCCGAACTCATCGGGGCCGAAAAAGCAAAAGGCGAAGCGATTCAAGCCGTCGTGCGCGTCACCGTCGAGATCGAAGGCGCGGATCGACCCGCATGCGTGATCGATACGATCAGCCGGTATTTTCCCGAGTGACCCGCAAGAGGCAAGCTCGTGTAGACTCGCCGGGTGTGGCGTCGTGCAAAACCTGCGTATCTCGCGATACTGTGGATGACTTGGCTCGCGTTCCCGGTACCCGCTGAAGGGAACGAGGAACTCACGACCGAGGGCGCTCGCATGGGCCGCCTGGCCCTGGAAAACATGATCCAGGGAAACGAGCGGGTCTTGCGAATCGCCGATCGGATAAGACTAGCCAGTGCCGACCTGTGCAAGAAGCAGAGCCCGGTCCTCGGTGTGTCCGTTTTCGATCCGGAAATGCTTAAACGATCCTTCTCCGTACTCGAGCCGTTCCAAAAAGCGATGAAGAGTGCGTTACAAGAACGCATTGGCTGGGATGGCCGGAAGCGGGTGTTGACCGTCCAGCCTGATATGCCCGCTGCTCGCGCGGGACTGCAGCCGGGCGATGTGGTGCTGAAAGTCAACGGAAAAACCCTGAGACGCAAGGAAGTTCTTGACGCACTCAAGCTCAACAAATCCCGGCGCAAGGGGCTGAATCTCACGGTCAACCGAGGCGATGAGATGCTGGACATTGCAGTCGACCTCGAGGTCGGTTGCGGTTACCCGGCTTTTTGGGTCGAAGGTTCGACGGTCAACGCATATGCGAGGCTATCGTCCGACACGAACATGTTCCAAGGGATGTTGGACCTTTTTCCCGACGATGACGACATCGCGATCATCCAAGGGCACGAGCTTGCGCATATCATCATCGATCGCTGGAGCACCAAGGACAGTGAGGCCGAAGCGGATTACGTCGGCCTGTATCTGGCGGCGCGTGCGGGCTTCGACATCTCCTCGGCCGCCGCAGTCTGGTCTGAGATGGGCGAACGGAACCCGTACTCGAGTATCGATTGGGGATTCTATTCCCATCCCTCTTCTCCTCAGCGACGGCTCGCGGTACAGGCTACAGTCGATGAGATCGCAGCAAAGCGCGCGGCTGGAAATCCGTTGACACCGGGCGAGCAGCCCCGCCCTGGTGAACAGGAAACGGAATTCAAAAAGGCAGAAACACGTGTGCGAGCGTTCGCGCGGCTTCAAGCGAAACGGCAGCGTTTACTCGATGTGAGCTATCGATTGCGCAAGGGCGCGATCGAGTTCTGCGGCGACAAGACGGCACCGGCACTTGGTGCTTCGATCGGTCGTCGCCGAGATGTCCTCCGTGGGCACAAGGAGGAAGCCGAGGAGGCGTTCGGTCTTGTGGACGAGGTGCGGGTCATGGCGCTCACCACGAACTCCCCCGGGATGCGCCCGAGTCTGAAGACGGGTGATCTGGTCCTGAGAGTGAACGGTCGCATGATCGACAAAAGCGGGGACGTATTCGAAGCTCTGCGTGCACGACCAGACCGGAACCCGCGGGTCACAGTGGCGCGGGACGGAGTTGAGATCGAAATCGAAATCGATCGGGATCCTGCCTGTCACCACAATGCGCTACTGATCATGGGTAGTTCAGTCAACACGGCCACCCACTCAAATCGCGAAGATTTACTGGTTCCAAGTTCGTTGCTGGACTTCGTTGAGACAGATGATGAGCTTGCGATTTCGATTGCTCATCAGATCGCACACGACCTGCTCGGCACCTCGCTCGCGATTGAGGCGACCCGAGAGTACGAGGCCGACCGGCTTGGGCTGCAACTCGCATATGCCGCAGGATTTGACATATCCGACGCGCCGGCACTGATGGATCGCCACGTTCTTAACGCCCCCTGGAAACTCGGCAGTAAAGGATGGCGGAAGTACTCTTCCAAGAGGCGCGCCCACGCCGGGTACATCACTCGCTCGCTGGAAATCAGGAGAACGATCGCGGAGATTCTAGAAGACGCCGTTCCGGCCGGGAACTGAGGCGAATTCTCTCCTCGAAAGTGATCTCACAATCAGGTTCCGACCAGTTCGGCCATCGTCCTCATCGTGTGGATGTCATTGCCGGGTAGAAGGAAGGTGGTCACCGGACTGTCTTCCCAGGCCTTGATCCGGTCCTTGATGCGGTCCTTCGGGCCGACCAGGCTGATCTCGTCGACGAATTCGTCGGGAACCGATTGGATGGCTTCTTCTCGCTTGCCTTCGAAAAACAGGTCCTGGATCTTCTGCGCGGCTTCGGGATAGCCCATTCTCGCCATCAATTCTTTGTGGAAGTTGCGATCTTTCGCACCCATTCCACCGACGTAGAAACCCAGCGACGCCTTGTAAGGCTGCAGACCGGCGTTAACGTCGTCGCAGATATTGACCATCATCATGCTCGCGATCTCAAAACCCGGCTTGGCGTTCTTGAGAGAATCCGCGTAGACCCCTTGCCGATAAGGCGAGTACCAGAGCGGCAGCCAGCCGTCGCAGCTCGTGGCTGCAAGCTCGACGTTCTTCGGGCCTTCCGCTCCCAGATAGATGGGAATATCGGCGCGCAACGGGTGCGTGATCGGCTTGAGCGGCTTGCCCAGGCCCCAGGCGTTCTCTCCCGTGTACGGCAGCGTGTAATGCGGTCCGTCGTTCACGACCGGTGAATCGCGGCGCAGTACCTGCCGGATGATGTCGAGATATTCGCGTGTGCGCGACAGGGGCTTGGCGAAGGGCTGACCGTACCAGCCTTCCACGACCTGCGGTCCGGAAACACCGAGTCCCAGGATCAGGCGACCCTTCGAAAGGTGATCGAGCGTCAGCGCGTGCATGGCGGTAGCGGCCGGCGTGCGGGCAGAAAGCTGTACGATCGAGGTGCCCAGCTTGATGCGTGAGGTATGGGCACCGATCCACGCCAATGGCGTGAACGCGTCGGAACCCCAGGCTTCGGCCGTCCACACGGAGTCGAAACCCATCTTCTCCGCCTCGACGGCGGGACCGATCGGATCTGCGGGCGGCTGTGCCCCCCAGTAGCCGAGCTGCATTCCGAGCTTGAGCGACGCCATATTCTTCCTCCCCGTCCCGGATCCATCCCGGATCCGTCCTGGGTCCAATCTGAGCCCAGCGCCGGACCCAGTGTGGACCCGGCACTTGATACACTCAGGATCTCATGATCGGAAATCTCGCGTCCACTGGCCCATGAGCTTGGACCCGCGCACACCTGTCCTGGTGGGCTGTGGTCAGCTCGTTCAGCGTGTCGACGATCCGCTCGACGGTGCGGAGCCCCTCGACCTGATGCAGGCAGCCGCAGAGTGTGCGGCCGACGACTCAGGGGCGCGAGACCTTTTGCGAGCCGCAGACTCGGTGCGAATTCTCCAGGGGCTCTGGGAGTACTCGGACCCGGGCGCGATCCTGAAAGAGCGGTTTGGCGCGGAAGGAGCTCAGACGGCTCTGGGCGTGATCAGCGGCACGACGGTCCAGAAGCTGATCAGCGCGTCGGCCCGCGAAATCGCGAGCGGCGAACGAGACATCGTGGTGATCGCGGGCGCCGAAGCCGAACACAGCAAGCGACGCGCGTGGCGTGCGGGCGTGAAGCTGCAGCGAATCGAGCAGAGCGATGCGCTGCCCGACCTGACGGTAGGCCTGACCGGACCGATGCCACAACGCCCGGAACGAGATCTCGGCCTGCTGATCCCCACACAGTGGTTCGCGATGATCGAAAACGCCCTGAGATTCCGCGCGGGCCGGACCCCCGACAAACACTCCAGGTACCTGTCGGAACTCTGGTCCAGGTTCAACGAGGTCGCACTGGGCAATCCCTACGCGTGGACGAAGAAAGCACTCAGCCCTGAAGAGATCCGCACGCCGTCTGCTGACAATCGCATGACGACCTACCCGTACACGAAGTACATGTGCTCGAACATGGTCGTCGACCAGGCAGCGAGCGTGATCTTGTGCTCGGTCGAGGCCGCGCAACGCCACGGGATCTCGGAGGAGCGTTTCGTGTTTCCCCATGCCGCGACCGAGTGCAGCGGGGTTCCGGGTTTGTCCCATCGTCTCCATATGGATCGCGAGCCGGCCATGGAGATCGCCGGACGTCGCGCCCTGGAACTCGTCGAACTCGAACTCGACGCGATCCGCTACCTCGACCTGTACAGCTGCTTTCCCTCCGCGGTTCAGCTTTCCGCACAGGCCCTGGAGATTCCCGCGGATCGAGCATTGAGTATCACGGGCGGCTTGAGCTTCGCAGGCGGGCCGTTCAATAGCTATGTGCTGCACGCCACTGCCACGATGATGAACCAATTGCGCGAAGATCCCGGGAGCTTTGGCCTGATCACAGGTGTCGGCGGTTGTTTGAGCAATCACGCCTTCGGCGTCTACTCCACCCGGCCTCCGGAACAGGGCTTCCGCTATGAGGAACTCAGTCCGGCCATCGAAGCGCTTTCGCGGTGCAAGTTCGAAGAGAACTTCGACGGCGAAGCGACAATTGAATCCTATGCCTCGACCTACGTCGACGGCGCAGTCTCCCGCGCGATCTTCGCGTGCAGACTCGAGGACGGCGCACGCACCTGGGCGGTAAGTGAAGACCGTGAGCTACTCGAGAGGCTGACGAGAGAAGAACTCGTCGGGCGCAACGCGCAACTGCGGCAGAAATCTCTGCTGGGCGTTCTCTGACTCCCCCGACAGGAGGATCTGGTCGATGTCTGAACTCTCACCCCTTGCCGGCCTTCGCATCGTCGATCTCGCCGACGGCCACGGAGAACTCTGCGGTCGCCTCCTCGCCGACCTGGGTGCTGATGTAACCCGTATCGAACCCCCGGGGGGCGCGCAGTCGCGAAACCACCCGCCCCTGCATCGCGGCGAGAGCCTGCACTTTGCGTGTCGCAACTTCAATAAGCGCGGTCGTGTGCTCGACTTGAACCTGGAAGACGATCGCGCGGTGCTGCACGGGCTTCTGGAGAGTTCCGACGTGCTGATCGAATCGTCGGCGCCCGGAACACTTGCAGGTCTCGGACTGGATCCGTCGGAGTTATGCGAAAATTTCCCACATCTGATCGTCACATCGATCTCGCACTTCGGCCAGACCGGGCCCTATCGGGACTGGCTCGCGACGGACTCCGTGTTGGCCGCCATGGGCGGCATGGTCTTCAAGGCCGGGCTCCCTGAAAAAGATCCACTGATTCCGCCCGCGACCATGGCAGAGGACACTGCGGCCACGGCTGCGGCCTACGCCACTCTTCTCGCCTACTGGCAGCGCCTGAAGACGGGACACGGGCAACACCTGGATGTCTCGTCGGTCGAAGCGGTGGCCCAGACGATCGACTGGTCGTTCCCGAGTGCCAGCGCTGCACGGGAGGCGACGGGCCTGGACGCAGTCGAAGTGCGGGCCGGATCGGGTCCGATCTACAAGATCTACGCGTGCAAGACCGGTTACGTGCGTCTCGTGATCCTGAGTCCCCGGCAGTGGAGATCGATGCGCGAGTGGATTGGTGATCCCGAGGATCTTCAGGATCCGGGCCTGGACAGCTTCATCGCCCGCATCATGATCGCGCCGCGACTGGCGGAGGTGTTTACCGAGCACTTCGCGAGCATGACCATGGAAGAAGCGTCCATCGAGGCGCAGAAGCGCGGGATCGTCTGCACTCCGGTACTGACTCCGGACGAAGTGCCCAAGAACGAACACCTGGTCTCGCGCAAGACCTTCGTCGAAACCGAAGTCGCACCCGGACTTCGCGGTCCGATCGCCGCGGGATTCTTTGAATTTGACGGTGCGCGCCAGGGTTTCCGCAAGGCCGCACCTGCACTGGGAGCAAACGAAACCGAACCCGGTGCACCCCGCCCCAAACCCGAGACACCCAGACCTGCCGCGGCCCAGCCCCTTACAGGATTACGCGTACTCGATTTTGGAATCGGCGGCGTGGGTGTCGAGGCGGGCCGGTTGCTGGCCGAATACGGTGCAGACGTGCTGAAGATCGAGTCGCGCTCCTATCCCGACTTCATTCGCGTGGTCATCGGAGGCGAGATGTGTGCGCCGTTCGCATCGTCGAGTCGCAGCAAGCGCGGTTTTGGCGTCGATGCCAAGTCCCCGGAAGGCATCGCGATCCTGCAGCGCCTCGTGACCCTGGCCGACATCGTGATCGAGAACAACTCGACGGGCACGATGGAAAACCTGGGGCTGGGTTTCACGAAGCTGCGCGAACTGAACCCGGGAGTTTCGCTGATCAGCAGTCAACTGCTCGGTTCAAGAGGCGCGTGGGCGGATTGGATCGGCTACGGACCCAGCACTCAACCACTAGGTGGATTGACGCATCTGTGGAATTACGACGATCAGGACTTCCCGGCCGGGGCCGGCTCGATCTTTCCCGATCACTTCGCCGGTCGCCTCTGTGCGATCGCCGCTCTTTCTTGCTTGATCCGGCGAGAACGAACGAACGCGGGATCGCACGCCGAGATTGCACAGATCGAATCCGTCATCGGGATGCTCGACAGTGTGCTGCTCAAGTCCGCGTTCGAACCGGGGAGTGAACGAGCCCGAGGGAATCGCAACGAGCGCGGCTCCCCCTGGGGCGTATACCCCTGTGAGGGCGAACAACAGTGGTGCGTGATCACGGTTCGCAACGATGCGGAGTGGCTTGGTTTGCGCGAAGCCGTGGGCGATCAGGACTGGGCACTCGACCCGGCTCTCGAGAGCGCACAGGGACGCATCGCAGCGCACGATCGCATCGACCAGGGCCTGCGCGAGTGGACGCGCACGTTCGACAAAAACGAACTCGCACGCACCTTGCAAGAGCACGGAGTACCCTCCGGACCCGTGTTCACGGGCACCAACCAGCTCGACGATCCCCACTTCCAGGCACGCGGCTTCCCGCGACTGATCGAACAGCAAGAACTGGGCAAGCTCAGCCTCGAGGGACCGTTCTTCAAGGCCAGTGGGATTCCGGAACCGATCATTTCCCAGGCGCCGCTGATCGGTGAACACACGCGCGAAGTCTGCTCGGAACTGCTCGGCATGAACGACGCCGAGATCGATCGACTTTTTGCAGCCGGGGTGCTCGAGGGGCCAAAGTCCGAATGAAACTCCACTTCTGGATATCGGTTTGGCTCGGTGTGGCTCTGCTGGTCGGCTGCGGCGCCGACCCACATTGGGACGATGCGATCGAAGGCGACCGCCGCAGCGACGCCGCGCTGGCCGCCCAGAAAGATGCACAAGCCAAAGCGCACAAGCAGCTATTGGACCGCAGCGACACCGCCCCGGCCGGGACGAGTGCCAAGCGCATTTTGTTTGGCGATCTGCACGTACACAGCTCGTACTCCTGGGACGGATTCCTTTTCTCGCTGCCACTCATCGGTGGCGAAGGCGCACATCCTCCGAATGATGCCTGCGACTTCGCACGTCACTGCGCCAATCTGGATTTCTACGCGCTGACGGATCATGCGGAGTCGCTGCTTCCAGAGCACTGGCAGACATCAAAGCAGAGCGTTCGCGAGTGCAATATTCGCGCGGGAGACCCGGCGAACCCGGACCTGGTTGCATTCATGGGCTTCGAGTGGAGTCAGGCGGGCCTGACACCGGAGCAACACTACGGACATCGCTGCGTGATCTACCCGGGAGATGCCGATGATGAACTACCGGCGCGGCCGATCTCCTCGGGTGACAAGTCTCCCCTTCTATTGTCGATGCGCGACATGATCTCGGGCGCGCGCTGGCTCGGCCCTCATGCGTGGCAGGCGCACACGGACTACGTGGACTATCTGACACGGGTGAGCGAGCAGACGATCTGCCCCGAGGGAATCGACACGCGCGAACTTCCCGAAACCTGTCACGAGATCGCCCCGACACCGGCGGAGTTACACGAGAAACTCGACCAATGGGGATTTCCGGCGCTATCGATTCCGCACGGAACCGCCTGGGGAACCTACACACCCGCGACCACAACCATCGACAAACATCTCTGGGCAAAAAACTTCGACGCCGACTACATGAAACTGATCGAAGTGATGTCCGGACACGGAAACTCCGAGCAGTTTCGCACCTGGAACGAGTTCGAGATCGATTCCGAGGGTCAGCACGTGTGCCCGGAGCCGAGCGCGAACTACCTGCCGTGTTGCTGGCAGGCCGGTGAGATCATGCGCGAGCGCTGCGGGGACCTGGCAGAAGATGAGTGCGAGCGACGCGTACAACAGGCCCGGGACTACGCCGCACAGGTCTACACACGGCCCCACAATATCTTTCCCGACAGCTCTCCGGAGGACTGGCTCGACTGCGGCCAGTGCCGCGACTGCTTCAAGCCTTCGTTTTCCTACCGACCGAAAGAGAGCATTCAGTACGCCATGTCGCTTACACAGAACGACGGCGGCGAGCGGCGTTTCCGCTACGGATTCATAGGCTCGAGCGATGCTCATTCGGGTCGGCCGGGCGCCAGCTACAAGCAGCTCGAACCTTCGATGATCAGCGATCAGCGCGGCTCGCCCGGATTTCCGTTCAATCAGCTCTCGCTTCTGGCCAAAAGCAAAATGGAAGACCCGCGTCAGCCAGAGCCACCCAGGCGAGAGGCGATCGGCATACGCGGGAGCGATATGAGAGTACTGAGCTTCCTCTTCCCCAGCGGACTCGCCGCCGTACACGCCCCCGACGGCAGTCGCGAGGCTATCTGGGACGCCCTGCAGAGACGCGAGGTCTACGGCACGAGTGGTCCGCGCATCCTGCTCTGGTTCGATCTGCAAAATTCCGAACACGGCCCGTCCCCGATGGGATCGGAGCATCGCATGCGCGAGAACCCTCGTTTTGAGGTGCGCGCAGTCGGTTCGTTCGAACAGAAACCCGGATGTCCGGAAACGAGTCGCAATGCTCTCAGCAGTGAACGACTCACGCGTCTGTGTCGCGACGAGTGCTACCACCCGGGCGATCGACGGCGGCGCATCGAGGCGATCGAAGTCGTGCGCATCCGACCCCAACTCGATGAAGGAGAGGACCCGGCGCCCCTGATCGAAGATCCCTGGCGGCGCTTCGAGTGCCCGTCCGGAGAAGACGGCTGTGTCTTCCAGTTCGAAGATTCCGAGTTCACATCGTCCGGACGCGACGCGCTCTACTATGTGCGCGCTCTCGAGGAACCCTCAATGGCGCTGAGTGGCGCGCCGCTCTCCACCGAGTTCGACGCACAGGGCCAGGCGATCTCGGTCGACCTCTGTACGACCGAAGACGTCGATGCGGGAGGTTGTCCCTCATCGGTCCGCGAGCGCGCCTGGTCGTCTCCGATCTTCGTGGATCAGGCGGGGAGTTGAGCGGCTTCAGGCTCGCTGACTGCTGACGGAGACGACCTCACCGGTCATATAGCTCGAGTAGTCGCTCGCCAGGAAGACCATCACGTTCGCGACTTCCCAGGGTTCCGCACCGCGACCGAAAGCTTCGCGCGCTTCGAGTTCGTCGAGCAGGGACTGTGGGGTCACCTTGTTCAGGTACGGATGCGTCGCGAGACTGGGAGACACCGCGTTGATGCGCACGCCGTGGTCCGCGACTTCGAGTGCCGCGCAGCGCGTCAGCGCCATCACGCCCGCCTTCGCAGCGGCGTAGTGCGCCTGCCCTTTCTGAGCCCGCCAGCCCAGCACCGATGCGTTGTTGACGATGCAGCCGGATCCGCGTTCGATCATATGCGGCAGTACGGCGCGGGTCATCCGGAAGGTGCTGTTCAGCGTCACGTCGAGCACGCCGTCCCATTGCTCATCGGTCATATCGACCACATCGGCCATGCCGCCGAGTCCGGCGTTGTTCATCAACACGTCGATCCGGCCGAGTTTGGCAATCGCGGACTCGATCAGTCCCTGTACCTCTTCCTGAACGGTCACATTGCACAGACAGGTCGCAGGGGCCTCGGTTGCGATCTTCGCGAGGCTGTCCGCGGCCTCGGCGAGGCGGCGCTCGTGGAGATCACTGATCATCACGCGTGCACCCTCTTCGATGCAGCGCTTTGCCGTTGCGAAACCGATTCCGGTACCCGCAGCGGCGGTGATCAATACAGTCTTTCCCTCGAGAAGCTGATGACCAGCGACATAGGGCGGAACGGACTTGCTCATGAAAATCGACCTGACTCGGATTAGTGGGGTTCGCGCGGCAGGCCCAGCACCCGCTCGCTGATGATGTTTCTCTGAATCTGATTGGTTCCGGCGTAGAGCGTGTCGGAGCGCGTGAACAGGTACATGCGCTGAAGCGGCGTCAACTGATAGGGAGCACCTTCGGTGATCTCGGACTCCGCGCCCAGAACGTCCATCGCCAGTTTTCCCAGATTGCGATGCCAGGTCGCCCAGAAGATCTTGGTAATCATCCCCTCGGGACCGAGTTGCGCGTTTTCCGCGCCGGAAAGCGTGCGCAGAGCGTGGAATCGCTGGATGCGCAGTCCGATCCAGGCGTCCGCGATGCGCTGTCGCATGATCGGATCGTCTGCAGCGCCGGTGCGCTTTGCGCACGCGATGATCTCTTGCAGTTCGTTTGCAAAGGCCATCTGCTGACCCAGAGTGGCCGCACCGCGCTCGAATGCGAGCGTACCATTGGCCACCTTCCAACCGCCGTTGACCTCGCCGACTATGTTGTCGGCCGCCGTTCGGGCATCGCTGTAGAAGACCTCACTGAACTCCGAGTCGCCGGTCAACTGGACGATCTGACGGATTTCGACACCGTCCTGTTTCATCGGCACCAGGAGATAGGAGATCCCCGCCTGCTTGGGCTTCGCATCTGGATCGGTCCGGCATAACACGAAACACCAGTCGGCCCAGGCCGCCCAACTCGTCCAGACTTTCTGACCGTTGATCCGCCATTCATCGCCATCCGTGCCGGTATCCAGGTAGGCGCGCGTCTGCACATTGGCCATATCGGAACCGGCATTCGGCTCGGAGTAGCCCTGACACCAGATCTGCTCGCCCTTCACGATGCCCGGCAGGAAACGCCGCTTCAATTCGTCGCTTCCGAAGGCGATCAGGGTCGGGCCTAGCAGGCCTTCGCCTATGTATCCCACGCGCCCCGGCCCACCGGCGCGCGCGTACTCCTCGTAGTAGATCACCTGCTGGTTCAAACTCAGACCGCGGGTGCCGTACTCCTGCGGCCAGCCGACGCAGGTCCAACCCGCTTCACCGAGACGCCTCTCCCAGGCGCGGCGCTCGTCCAGCATCGCGTGCTCATCGCCCGGACCACCCCGGCCGCGCACCGATGCAAACTCGCCGCTGAGCTGTTCGGCCAGCCAGGCGGCGATCTCTTTGCGGAACGCCTCATCTTCTGCGGAGAAGCGGATGTCCACGGGGTCCTTTCGGCGTTCATTCTCGTTTGGAAACGCTTGCTACATTACGATACGATACGGCCCGTATGCAAGAACAGAGTATTCCGGCGTTGATCCTCGGAGCGGCGGAGCGATTCGCTTCGGCTTCCGCAATCGAAGACGGCGAAGTCGAGCTCAGCTTCAACGCCCTGGCTGACGCGTCGCTTGCCGCCGCGCGCAGTTTCATCGCCCGCGGCATCGAGTCGGGCGATCGCGTCGCGATCTGGGCGCCCAATATCCACGGGTGGATCATCGCAGCGGTCGGTTTGCAGATGGCCGGCGGTGTGCTCGTGCCCTTGAGCACTCGCTTCAAAGGAGCGGAAGCCGGGTACATCCTGCGCAAGAGCCGCGCCCGCCTGCTCTGCACGGTCAGTGACTTCCTCGATACGAACTACCTCGATCTTCTGAAGTCCGAAACACTTCCGCACCTCGAAGGCACCATCGTCCTGCGGGGCGCGGCATCGGGAGGCACGGCCTGGAGCGACTTCCTGGCCGGGGGTTCCGAGGTTTCGCTGGAGCGGGCACGCGAACGAGCGCTCGGTGTGTCCGGCGACGATCTGTCCGACATCCTTTTCACTTCGGGTACGACGGGAAAACCCAAGGGCGTGATGACGACTCACGCTCAGACGCTGCGCACCTTCGACGTGTGGAGCCGCGTCGTGGGCATTCGCGAAGGCGATCGCTACCTGGTCATCAATCCGTTCTTTCACAGCTTTGGCTACAAGGCCGGCTGGGTTTCGTCGATCCTGCGCGGAGCGACCTGTGTTCCGCATCTGGTTTTCGATGCCGATGCCGTCCTGGCGCGCATCGAACCGGAACGGATCAGTGTGCTACCCGGACCGCCGGCCATCTACCAGTCGATGCTCGCGAACCCCAATCTCGCGAAGTACGACACTTCTTGCTTGCGTCTGGCCGTAACGGGAGCGGCACCCGTGCCCGTCGAACTCGTGCATCGCATGCGCGAGGAACTGGGTTTTGAGACGGTGGTCACAGCCTACGGACTGACTGAGACCTGCGGCGTCGTGAGCATCTGCCTGCCCGACGACGACGCCGAGACGATCTCTACGACCTCGGGTTGCGCAATCCCCGACGTCGAGGTGCGCTGTGTCGACCCCGAAGGCGCAGAAGTGGCGCGAGGCGAGCCGGGTGAAGTCCTGGTGCGCGGTTACAACGTGATGCGCGGCTACTTCGAAGAAGAAGAAGAAACGAACACGACGATCGACGCCGACGGTTGGTTGCACACGGGTGACATCGCCATCATGAACGAGCGCGGTTACCTGACGATCACGGACCGCATCAAGGACATGTTCATCATGGGTGGCTTCAACTGCTACCCAGCCGAGATCGAAAGCCTGCTCTTCGGCAGTGGACTGGTGGCCCAGGCCGCAGTGATCGGAATTCCCGACGAACGCATGGGTGAAGTCGGCATGGCGTTCGCCGTCCCCGCACCGGGAAAGCAGGTGAGTGCGGACGAGATCGTCGAGTGGTGTCGCGCAAACATGGCGAACTACAAAGTGCCGCGGAGGGTGCAGATCGTGGCGGAGTTGCCGACGAACGCCTCGGGGAAGGTCACGAAGTTCGTTCTGCGCGAAGAGGCGCAGAAACTCCTGGCGCGATGATCGAAGCCGGAAATCTCTGGCAGTTGATCGAGCGCCGGGCGGCCGCGACACCCGAGACCGTTTTCGCAATCGACGAGGAAGACCGCAGCCTCGACTTCGCCGCCTATCGAGCGGCGGCCGAACGCTGCGCGGCCGGCCTTCTGAAGCACGGCGTGCGCGAGGGAACGGCCGTGTCGTGGATGCTGCCGACCTGGATCGAATCGCTGGTACTCGTCGGCGCGCTCGCCCGCCTGGGTGCGGTGCAGAACCCCATCCTGCCGATCTACCGGGAGCGCGAGGTCGGTTTCATCACCCGCCAGACCGGTGCCGAGCTATTGATCGTGCCGCCGCACTGGCGCGGGTTCGACTATCCCGGCCTGGCCCATGCGCTGGCGCAAGAGCGCTCGGGTCTCGAGGTCCTGATCTCGGATCACTCTCTGCCCGAAGCCGATCCCGCGAGCCTGCCCCCTGCCCCCCTCGCCACCTCGGCCGATGACGCGCCGGTGCGCTGGATCTTCTACACCTCGGGAACCACGGCGGACCCCAAGGGCGCGCAACACACCGACCTGACGCTGATGAGTTCTGCGCGAGGCATGAGTCAAGCGTTACAACTCGAACCCGATGATCGCGTGGCGTTGGTCTTTCCGTTCACCCACGTCGGCGGGATTGGCTGGCTATTCGCGGGATTTCTTTCCGGCTGCGCGCACATCCTCGTACAGGCCTTCGATCCAAAGACCAGTATCGGCGTGCTGGCTCGAAACGGCGTCACGCAGGCCACGGCCGGTACCGCATTCCATCAGGCCTACCTGGCTACACAACGCGAAGCCGGCGCGGAACGAGTTTTCCCGCGTGTGCGCAGTTTTCCCGGCGGTGGAGCTCCCAAGCCGCCGCAACTGCACTACGACCTGAAAACCGAACTCGGCGGAGTGGGCATCGTATCGGGGTACGGCATGACGGAGTGTCCGATCCTGGCCATGAACTCGGTGGACGATCCCGATGACAAACTCGCGAACACAGAGGGACGAGCCAGTCCGGCCGAAGTCGAGATCCGCGTGGTGCGCGGCGACGCGAGTCTGGCCGGTCCGAACACCGAAGGCGAGCTACGCGTACGCGGCCCCCAACTCTTCCGCGGCTATCTGGATGCCGCCCTGAACGATTCCGCCTTCGACGAAGATGGCTTCTTCCGCACGGGCGACCTCGGACAGCTGGACGAGGACGGCTTCGTCGTGATCACGGGACGACTCAAGGACGTGATCATCCGCAAGGGCGAGAACATCAGCGCCAGGGAAGTCGAAGACCTGCTCTACAGCCACCCAAAGATCGCCGATGTGGGTGTGATCGGATTGCCAGACCCCAACACTGGAGAGCGTTGCTGCGCCGTCGTCTCTTGCAGCGATGCAAGCGATCCTCTGGATTTCGCAGAGATGGTCGCGTTCTTGAAGGAGCGCGGTCTCATGCTGCAGAAGATCCCCGAGCAACTCGAACTCATCGCTGAACTGCCGCGCAACCCGACGGGAAAGATCCTGAAAGACGAGTTGCGCAAACGCTATAGCTGAGTTCCTCGCTCGAACTCAGGTTGCATGGCGCGGAGATTCAGCTGCGTTTGATCCCGGCAAGCGCCAGGTCGACGATCGGGCTAACCATGCGCGGGTGCAGCTTGCCACCCTTGGAGTAGAGGGTGACCGCGATCGGACCCACGACCAGATCCGCAGCCAGTTCGATATCGAGATCGCCGGGAACCTCTCCGCGCTGTACCGCGCGCTCGAATACGCGTAACAACGGCTGGCGACGATCTTTGCTCACCGGATCGAAGAGTTGCGAAAGCTCGGGGTTGTGCGCGCGCTCGCCCGCGAGACTCGGCAGCACCGCCGCCAGCGCCGTCGTATTGAAGGCCTGCAGATACGTGCGCAGCATCTTCTTCAGGTCTTCGGCGAGGTCACCCGTATCGACGTCTTCGAAACCCGGAAGCTGACCGAACGCCTCGACCACCAGCGGCAGCTTGGAAGGCCAGCGCCGATAGATCGTGGCTTTGCCCACACCGGCGCGCGCGGCGATACCCTCGACGGTGATCGCCGAAAAACCGACTTCGCTCAGCAGGCCGAGAGTCGCGTCGAGAATCGACTGGTGGGCTTCGTCGCTCCGGGGACGACCGGTACTGGGACTGCTCTGGTTCCGGGTGTTCACCTGAAATATCCCTGAATTCAAATACTTGCGAAGACGGGCAGGCCAGAACCCGCTCCCCCATTACGATACTATACGTATCGTTACTATTCACCCCGAACCTCGGAGCTGGAACTCCGGACCGCAGCGCCCTGCCAGGACGAGCGGACTAGCGAGCGGACTGCTGGTGGAGGATCTCGAGATAGCGCCCGCGGATGGCGGCGATCTCCTCGTCGAGGTGCTCGATCTTCCAGTCCATGGTGTCGACCGGTGGGAGCACCACAGCTTCGATCGTCGCGGGGTGAACCACGAGCGCGTCTCGGGGCAGCGCGTCGAGCACGTTGCGGAACACCACGGGAACGATCGGCACACCGGCCTGCATGGCCATGTGAAACGCACCCTTTTTGAATCGGCCGAGGCGCGGCGTCGGCGAACGCGTACCCTCGGGCGAGATCACCAACGAACGACCCTCGCGCAACGCATCGACCGCCGGCTCGAGCGCTTCGATTGCCTTGGTCGAGTTGGCGCGATCGACGAAGACCACACCCGCCGCCCCGAAGAGCGGGCCGAAGACCGGGTTCTTGCGAATCTCCTTCTTGCCCACACCCGTGATGTCGCGGCGCAGCATCTTGATCATCAGGAGCGCATCGAGCGCACTCTGGTGATTGAAGATGAAGACCGCGGGGCGCTGCGACCAGAGGTGTTCTTCACCTTCGATGCGAAGATCGATGCCGCCGAGCGAAGTCGCCAGATCACCCCATAACGAACCCGAAACATTGATGGCCTCGCGAAGCGAACCGTTGACCAGACCTGCGCCAACTCCCGCCCAGAGCGAGGGCGCCAGGCTCGCATAGGCCAGGCCCGTGCGAAGCAGATCACCGACGCCGGGAAGACCGCGACTGGTAAAGCGCCGCACCGGCCACTGCCGCTCCTTTGCGATCTGGGAGAGCGCGCGATTCGGATTGAGCGGTCGAGGACGACCAACGATCCGCAGCAGAGGCAAGTCCTCGTGGCTGTCGGTGTAGAAGTAGCTCTGGTCCAGATCCAGATCCTTTTGGGCTGCGATACTCCGAGCGGCCTCGGCCTTGCCCTCGCCATAGCAGGCGGGATGAACCACTTCGCCGGTAAACGCACCGTTTTCAACCACCAGCTGCGTGCACAGCACGTGCTGAATTCCCATGTCCCTCGCCAGTGGTTCGGCCTGATAGCGCGTGGCCGAAGAGATGATCGCGATCGTATGCCCCATGTCCTGATGCGCTTCGACCAGCGCGCGCGATTCCGGGTAGATCTGCGTGGCGAGATGTTTCTGGAACACCTCCTCGCCGACCTCTTCGAGCGCGGACTCCGCCAGGCCCCGATAGGCGGCCGTGGTTGCGGACATCATCCCCGAAAATCCCGTCCTGCCCACGGCAAACGAGAGCGCGCCTAGCAGAGACTCCGCAATCTCGCGCGGTGCCATACGTCCGGATAGCAGGCGCTCGCGGAAGAAGGCCGTGGCCGAAAAACCCGCGAGCAACGTCTGGTCCAGATCGAAAAACGCCCCCACCTTCGGGCCCGAAGGTCCAGTGCGAATCTCCTCTGTCAGACGCTCGTGGAGGCTCATGGGACTGGTTCCCATTCTGAACCTGTTGCCCCAGAAAGCCAATAGGCGCCGTTAATCGACTCCCAGGGCCGCTCTGGCGGCGATCGGGTCGCGCAGCGGTGATCTGCGCAGCTCGGCGACCTCGTTTGAGCGATAGGGAGGCTGCACATCGACGCCCGAGAAATTCCGCAGAACCCAGTTGAGCAGACGCGCGACGCGCGCATCGGAAAGCGGAGCCTGGGCAACGCCTGGAACCCGGGCCAGGTAGGTCCGACCCCCGTCTGCCGCGAGCACCGCTCCCAGACCGTGTAGCGTCGGCATGATGCCCTCGGTTCCCGTTCCATCGGCCCGGTGACAGGCGGAGCAGTGCAGCAGATAGTCTTGCGCCGCGTCGCCCTTTGCCGGTTCCTGTGCGGTCGCGTGCGCAGCGAAGACGAGCATCGAAAGTAGAATCCAGAACCGGAGACGCGGCTTCATTTCTCCGGTTGAGGCTCCGTCGCCTGTCCGATCACGATCGCAGTCGAACAATGATAGGCCTGAGACTCCGTTCCGGCGCACCAGTTGATGTCATTGGAGCGGTACCAGTGATACTCCGGACGATCGCCTTCGTTGCGATTGCACGCACAACGTCCACAGAACGTCTTGCCACAGCAATCGTTGTACGAGATCAGATAGTCCTTGCCATCCGCGGGATTTCGACAGGTGCCCACCCAGGTGACGGGGCTGATCTCGGTTCCGGGCGGACAACTCGTGGCGCTGCCTCCGCAACAACCGCACAGAAACCCGTCGATCGCACAGTGGCGCCAGTACTCACACGACTTCGGATCGCCCTCGGGACCTTCGATGTCTTCATTCGGTGCCGGTACCCGCGCCGACCCACCTGCGGCGCGCGCAATCGGCAAGATGGGAACTGCAGAAATGCCGACGGCCCCGAGCAGGAGTCGACCCGTGCTCGCCAAGAAACTGCGGCGGCCGGCGCCGCGAGCCAGCTGACGGGCGGACTGTTCCATCCAGCGATCGAGTCGGCTCACGAGATCCCCCCGGCAGGTGCGACGGAGCCGAGTCGGCCCTCGCGTTCTGCAAACGCCTGAAGAGATGCGACGCCGAGTTCGTCAGCGGCGAACAGGCTCTCGAGATGCTCGCGTGTATTGACCATGCCCTTCGCGCGCACGATCCCGGTTTCGTCGATCAGTATGGCGGTCGGAAGTTTGGCCACCGCGAAGCGCAGACCGAGTTCAGTCGAGAGCACGTAGAGTTCGTCTTCCAGATTCCACTCGCGGCGAAACGCGTGGTGTTCTTCGGGTTCGCCGTCGCTGGCCAGGATCAGGCGCAGCCCGGGCGCCTCGTCGGCGACCACGCGATGCAAGGTGGGTAGCAGCGGCTTGCACACCGGACAGGTCGGAGACAGAAAGAAGAGAAGGGTCCGCGTCGCCGGAGATGCTCCCCCGATCGCGACGGGCCGACCGGAGAGATCCGAAAGACGCAACTCCGGCGCTGGCTCCCCTACTTCCGGTCCGTGCTGGGTCGCCAGAGCACCCACAGGGGCGAGCCGCTCGTGCAGCAGTCCGATCTGACGGGTGAGTGCCAGCACGAGAACGCCCAGTGCGAGCAACGCGATCCAGAGAAGGATATTGGAAACGAAAAGGGCTTCGCTCATGAAGAACTCTCCGGTGTCCGGAACGAGGACGGCACCGAACCGAGTTGGTGGGCCGCGTTCCACAGCAAGATGAGCATGCAGAGGCCGCCGCCGATCGACAAGGCATCGATCCACGACAGAGTTCGTGCGCTTTCGGCCGCCAGGAGAACCAGGGAGCCGGTGCCGAGTAGCGAGTTGCGCACGAGCAACCAGCCAGAAAGCTCTTGCCGGTGAGCGGGCCCCAGACATCCACAATCGATATGGCGGCGACCGCGCAGGAGATTCAGCGCAATCGCGAGCGAGTAGACGGCGAGCAAGCCGATCGCCAATAGCGGTCCGAGCCCCAGGCCGGGAAGCAAGAGCAGGCCGATGGCGGCGATCTCGCTCGCGGCGATGACCAGAGCGGAGATCTTCACCAGGGACGCGGGTACGATTCGATAGTCGCGCAAGGTGGCCAGAAATGCCCTCGGATCGCTCAGCTTGTGGCGCGCCGCAGCGCCAAACAAGAGAGCGAGCCCCAGACGGGCAATCCAGGCGAAGGCGGGATCCATGGCGAGCATCGGGGAATCTCCGGACATCACGGAATCTCCAGACGCGTACCGAACAGTCCGACTTCAGTCAGATCGCGAAGATGCTCACCCGACTGAGCGTCGAGTACGGCGACCACGCCCAGTTCGGCGTTGCGCGCAAAAAGCAGTGGTGTGTCGTCCTGAGTCACGGCGATCGAATGCGCCCCGCCTCCAGGCAGAATCGCGCGCAAGAACCAGGGCCCCAAGCCACTGGAACCGATGCCCATGGTCTGTCCCAAGAATGCCGCGGTGAAGTTGGGCATGGACAGGCGTTCGATCCGTTCTCGAGTCGCCAGGTCGTACACCCAGACCTGGGAGCCAGGATCCTTGTGTGTTCCCGAACCGCCCTGGTGCACGATCACATACATGCGTTGGCTGGCGCGGTGCAGGGTCGTGTGCTGCTTGCCACCCGGCCGCCACTCGGCAGCGCGCTCGGCCTGTGAGAACAGTGACCAGGAAACCAGCTTCGGCGGGTTCTGAGAGAAGTCCAGCTCGTGTACGTGCCCCGAGAACGTCTGATAGATCCAGCGATCTCCGATCCGGTTGGCCGCGAGCATCGCCGGATCCTCGACCGGGTCAAAGAAGACCTCGCTCGATTGCATGTCGATCTTCTCACCCGTCTCGGACAGACTGACCACCAGCGCGGTTCCATTGTCACAGAGCATCGCGAAGCGGCGCGGATCCAGCGAAAAGATGCCAGCGCACCCGGCAGTCGGGATCTCGGCCGCAAACTTCCGCTTCTCCAGATCGGTGATGGATACCGACGTGCGTGGGAACTGATTGTAGGTGGCCAGAAAGCGCTCGTCGTCGAGTAGCGCCGTGAAGGCGATCGAGGTCGCACTCTCCGCCGTGGGTGTCGGGAGCACGATATCGCCCCGGACCTGAAGCGTCGTCGCATCGTAGATGGTCACGAAGTCGGTGCGCTTGCCACGCGATCCACGCGCGTAGTCGATCTCGACCTGATAGAACTCGTCACGCACGCGCGAGAACAGGGGTGGCTTCGGCGAGATCGTGGTTCCCGAGTCGATCACGGCGAGCACATTGCCGCTATCCCCGTCGAAGAGCAGGCTGTGCTTGAACAACACATCTGGCACCCAGACCCAGTGGGAAGCAACGGGTGGGATGGTTGCCACACTCGGAGTCTCGAGCGGTTCCGCAGAGTCAGCACGCGTTGCGAACAACGAACAGAGCACCGTTAGGGCCAGAGCACACCGGACGCCTCGGTTCATCGGTCGGTCCTTTCCAACGCTGAAATCGCACTTCGGGGCCGCGCGCGACTGCCTGCGATCATATCCCATTCCGAGCCAGTTTGTGGCCGGATCTCGACGGGCGCTGGAGAAGTCAAGGTTCGAGAACGACCTTGATGGCCCCGGCCTTTCGGTCGCGCGCGACTTCGAAAGCGTGGGGCGCTTCTTCGAGTGGGAAGCGGTGTGTGAGGATCGCCTCGGGGATTTCGGGCACTTGTGCGAGCAGCCGAGCCGCCGCGTCGACATCGCGCAGTGAACTCGTATGGCCGTAGGTCATGCTGGCGCGGATTGCGAGTTCCTTGAGCGCGATTGCCGCGCCGGGTAACACGACCTCGTCCCAGTCAAAACCCAGGAGCAGGAGTTCTCCAGACGGCCGACACAACTCCACGGCCGTGGCGAGCGCCCGGTTGTTTCCGGCCGCTTCAATCACCAGATCGTAGGCACCCGACGGCTCGCACCCCAGGCCGAGTTTCTCGGCAGCGGCTTGCTGAGCTGGATGACGCGCCGCAATATCAGCCGCGCAGCCATACGATCTCGCGTAGGCACCCGCGCAAAGACCCACACTGCCCGCACCGACGATCGCGACGCGCTGTCCAGCCTGGAGGTGGGCGTTGTTCATTCCGTGAATCGCGACCGCCAGAGGTTCGACCAGGCAGGCGTCGGCCACATCGACACCCTCGGGTAGAGGAACCAGAGACGCGGGGTCGACCCAGACCTGGTCGGCCATACCTCCATCGACCCACACTCCGAGAGTCGTCCCCATGCATGTCGAGCAGAGCTGGTAGTTGCCGCTATCGCATAGTTCGCAGCCACAGGGCGTGGTCGGCTGCACGGCGACCGGAGTTCCGTCTTCGAGACACCCGGCAATTTCGTGGCCGAGTGTGTGCTCGAGCATCTTGCGCTCGAGCATGGTCATGTCCGAAGCGCAGATGCCCGCCGACTTCACGTACACCCGAACCGATTCCGCGCTCGGTGCATCGGGTTCGGGAAGTTCGGTTACGTGGACCCTGTCGCCCTGGGCTCGCACTGCGCGCATATGGAAAAGCTATCACAGCGGCCTTCGAGTCTGGGCGAACTCTGGTAGCCTGCAAGCGTGTCCGCCCCACTCGCCGATCGGATTCGCGCACTCGCTGTCCAGCAGCCGTCTGCGCCCGCCTTCCTGATCGGCGAAACGCGACTCAGTTGGGCCGAATACGATGCGCGCTCCGATGCACTGGCGCATTCATTGCTCGCATGCGGTTTCGAGCACGGCGAACGCATCGCCGTATTGCTGCCCGACGGGCCGGACGTTCACGTCGCGTTTCTGGCCAATGAGAAGGCCGGTCTCATCAGTATGGGAATCGGACCTCGCGCCGGTGAGAGCGAACTCGAGCACTTGATGCGGGCTTCGGGCGCGACCGGACTGATCAGTGCGGAACTGCATCAGGAACGATCGACCGACGACGTTTTTGCGCGACTGCGCGCGAAGGGACTTCCGCTGCGACGGCACTTGAGAATCGATCGGCCGAAGGAGCCCGATTCACCTGCAGTCGTTCTCGAGGGCAGAGGTCTGGCGGCGGATGAAATCTTCTTGCTCAACTCGACCTCGGGAACCACAGGCATGCCCAAGATCGTGGTGCACGATCAAGCGCGCTGGTTCGCGTTTCACGAATTCGCTGTGCGGACCGGTCGTCTCGGGGGGCGCGACGTCTTCATGAGTGTAGTTCCCGCTCCATTCGGATTCGGCATCTGGACGAGTCACGTCACGCCCGCAGTTCTCGGTGTGCCGACCGTGCTCCTACCGCGTTTTTCCGCCGCAGATGTGCTCGAGCAGATCGAAAGGCATCGAGTCACCGTACTGGCCGCCGTCTCGACGCAGTTCATCATGATGCTCGAATGCGAGGAGTCCGAGAGCCGCGATCTGAGTTCTCTACAAATCCTCTACACCGGTGGCGAGGCCGTACCCTACGAACGCGCGGCGGAGTTCGAGGAACGCACCGGCGCCAGCGTATTGCAGTTCTACGGCTCGAACGAGACCGGCGCGGTCAGCGGCACGAGCGTGGATGACTCGCGGGAAAAGCGATTGCGCACGGCGGGTCGACCGATCCCGGAAATGAACGTGCGTCTGTTCGACGAAACCGGCCGGGAGGTCAGCGACTCCGGCCGAGGTCAGCCCGGGTGCAAAGGACCGACGTTGAGCCGCGGCTACTGGGCGGACGACGAAGCAAACAGGGAACTGATTCGCAGCGACGGCTGGATGCTTCTGGGAGACATCGTCGAAATCGATGCCGAAGGCTATTTGAGTGTGGTCGGCCGAAGCGATGACTTCATCATTCGCGGCGGCAAGAACATCAGCGGATCCGCTGTCGAACTTCAGGTTGCGAATCATCCCGCGGTCTCGATTGCGGCGGCCGTCGCAATGCCCGATCGGGTATTCGGCGAGAAAGTCTGCGTATTCGCGGAGCTTCGACCCGGACGAGAACTGACACTGGAGCAATTGCTTTCCCACCTCGCAGCACACGGCGTATCGAAAGAGAACTTCCCGGAGCGACTCGAGATCGTCGAAGAGTTGCCACGCGGATCGGGCGGAAAGATCGCGAAGCAGGAACTGAGCGAGCGCATCGCGAAGCGGGTCGAAGAAGAGAACGCGCAGACGCCGGACGGTATACTGCGCTGACCATGAGTTTCCTACTGAGTTTTGGCATCCTGGGCGCGGCGAGAATCGCGCCTCGCGCCCTGATCCAGCCATGCCTCGACGACGATCGCGCCGCGATCGTAAGCGTCGCCTCGCGCGATCGGAAACGCGCCGAAGCCTTTGCTCGGGAACACTCGATTCCAGAGGTATCCCGCGACTACGATGCACTGCTCGAGCGCGAGGACATCGATGCGGTGTACAACGCGCTTCCCGCGAGCCTTCACGCACCCTGGACCCTTGCGGCCTTGCGCGCGGGCAAGCACGTCCTGTGCGAAAAGCCTTTTGCGCTCAATGCTTCCCAGGCTCAGGAGATGGTGGATTGCGCGCAGGAAACAGGACGAACTCTGGTCGAAGCGTTTCACTACCGCTACCACCCGCTGACGGCGCGCTTGATCGAGATCTGTCGCTCCGGCGAACTCGGCACGATCTCTCACATCGATGCGGCATTCAGCGTTCCCATCCCGAATCAAGCCGACATCCGCTACCAGGTTGCACTCGGTGGTGGAGGCACGATGGATCTGGGTTGCTATCCGATCCACCTCCTGCGCTCGCTGATCGGCGAAGAGCCGGAAGTTCTCGCTGCATCGGCCAAACAAGATCCCCCGGGTATCGACGTAGAGATGGAAGCCCAGCTGCGCTTTCCCTCTGGAATCACAGCCCGCATGTATTGCGCCATGCTCCCGGAAACGAGCCGCGGCGCCACGATCAAGCTGAGTGGATCGCGCGCCGAACTCGAAGTCGTGAATCCGTTCGCGCCCCATCTGGGGCATAGAGTCCGTCTCAGCACGGGGTCGAGAACGCGAGAGGAAAGCGTCGAAAGCAAGACGACCTACCACCATCAGCTCGACGCTTTCATCGAAGCGGTTCGCTCTGCTGAACCCGCCCTCACTTCTGGTGCGGACTCGATTGCGAACATGCGCGTGATCGACTCCATCTACGCGGCCGCGGGACTCCCAGCGCGCGGCTCATGAGTACCCCGGAACCCGAACCGACGCCTTCCGAACGCGAGCCGGAATTTTCCCGCTCTTACTCCGGCTATGTACTGGGCGTGCTCTTCGTCGTCTACGTGTTCAACTTCATCGACCGCCAGGTGTTCTCGATTCTGCTCCAGGACATCAAGGAGGACCTCGAGGTCTCCGACACGGTGATGGGGGCACTGTCCGGACTGGCCTTCGTACTCTTCTACACACTCGCGGGCATTCCCATCGCTCGCTGGGCCGATCGCGGCTCGCGCAGTTTCATCATCTCGCTGAGCCTCGCGGTGTGGAGTGCCATGACGGCCGTTTCAGGACTCGCGGGATCGACGCTACAACTCGCGCTCGCGCGCGTCGGCGTGGGGATCGGGGAAGCGGGCGGCAGTCCGCCATCACATTCATTGATCGCCGACTTGTTTCCTCCGTCACGTCGCGCGACCGCGCTCTCCATCTACGCCACCGGGATCTACCTGGGCTCGGCGATCGCCTATCTTTTCGGTGGCTATGTGCGCGACCATTTCGACTGGCGCACGGCGTTCCTGATCGTGGGACTCGCCGGTCTGCCGATCGCCGTGCTGGTCAAGACCACCGTCAAGGATCCGACCCGGGGTTACTGGGAAACGCCTGAACCTCCGCCCCCTGCGGTGCTCAGCGAAGTATTGAGCTTCCTGTTTCGCAGTCGCGCCTACGTCTGGCTGACGATCGCGGCCTGCTTCCAGTCCGTGTCCGGCTACGCATTCCTGATCTGGGGGCCGACCTTCCTGTTTCGCGTTCACGATATGAGTGGCACAGAGGTCGGATTGTGGTTCGGCGCAGTCGTAGGGATCGGCGGAAGCCTGGGGGCCTACCTCGGTGGAGTGATCGGTGATCGCCTCGGCGCCCGCGACGCTCGCGCCTATATGTACCTGTCTGCACTCGTCTCGGTGATCGGCGTTCCCTTCGCGATCGGCTTCCTATTGCTGCCCGAGCGAGTCTCCGCTCTGGTCTGCTTCATTCCCTTCTATGTACTCGGCGCCATGTATGTAGGCCCCCTGTGGTCGATGGCCCAGGGTCTGGCCCGTCCTCAGATGCGCGCGACATCTTCGGCCGTTCTCCTGTTCATCTTGAACCTCGCGGGACTCGGTCTGGGACCGCTGGTCGTGGGCTTTCTGAACGATCTACTGGCAGCCGAGTACGGGGAATTGGCCATCCGCTATTCCCTCGTCGTGGTCGCGCTACTGGGTGGACTGGCCGGACTCTTTTTCTGGCTGGCCAGCCGCAGCCTGCGCGAAGATCTGCGCGCGGCCGCAAGCGGATCCGCAGGAAACTTCAGCGCGAAGGGGGCTTGACGATCCAGCCGCGCTCGTGCGGTGCCATGAACGCGACTCGCAACTTCATGGCGCTGTGCAGCCAGTGTCCGTTCACGCGCCGGTACTCGTCGTCCTCGGCTCCGGCCATCCAGTGTGGACGACCGTCGGCGGTGGTACACGGAGCCAGGATGTCCCAGCTGCCCGACGCACAATCGCCATCGACCTGAATCCGAGGCTTCACGAAGTAGTGCCAGGAAAACAGGAGCGTCGGTTCGAGAAAGCGCGCGTAGATCGCATCGTGTCCCTGGCAGACACCGAGACCGGGGCCGCCATCCCAGATCGCATCCTCGCTGAAGAGCTGAGTAATCTCACTCGCAATCCGCTCCAGTTCGGCTCGCGGCCGTACGCCCTTTCGGTCGTAGCGGGCATCGGCGAGTGCGCCGTAACGCGACTTCAGGTTGTGGATCGCCTGGACGTCTTCGACCTCAGCAAGGCGCTCCTCGAGTTCCTGAATTCGCTTTTCGAGTGCCTCTGCAGTGCTCATAGTGCGATGGTCCGTCGCCGGGCCGAAACCGTCAAGCCGTCGCGGATAGCGCTAGAATCGATTCGATGAATCGCTCCGATACCGGGCACTCTGACTTGCCTAGAGGGGACGTCGCGTGAAGTTCTGGCAGGCTCTTTCCTTCAATGAGGCGACGGAACTGCTCGAACTCGCACGCGGCGCAGAAGACGCGGGATTCGAAGGCGTTCTGGTTTCGGAACACGTTTTCGTCCCCGAGAAGATGGCGCCGAAATATCCGTACGCGGAAGACGGCGTCCCCGACTTCACGGGAACGACACCGTTCCCGGATCCCTGGGCGGCAATCTCGGCGATGGCGGCCGTCACCACTCGCCTGCGCTTCTCGACGATGGTGTACGTCCTGCCGCTGCACAATCCGCTCGAAGTCGCCAAGGCCGTTTCCACGGCTGCAGTGCTGTCCAATAATCGCGTGAGCCTGGGCGTGGGGGCCGGTTGGATGCGCGAGGAGTTCGACGTACTCGGCGTGCCCTTCGAAAAGCGCGGCAAGCGCTTCGACGAATCCATCGAAATCCTGCGCAAGCTCTGGAGCGGTCAGGTCGTCGAACACAGCGGAGAGAATTTCGCTTTCCCGCGCTTACAGATGAGTCCCGTAGCGAGTTCTCCGATTCCGATCTGGATCGGTGGAGCGAGCCGCGCAGCACTGAGGCGTTGCGCCAACCTGGGCGATGGTTGGGTAGGCGCGGGGAACACACCCGATCAGGCGGCGGAGTTGCTGGGCGAGATCAGCCATTTGCGAAAACGGGCGGGACGCGAGGGCGGGAATTTCGAAACGATCGTGCCATTGGTCACACCGCCCGATCGCGACACCTATGCACGACTCTCTGAACTCGGAGCGCACGGAACGGTGAACTATCCCTTCAGCTACACCGCAGGGCCAGACGCGAGCTTGCAGACCAAGCTCGACGTGATGAGGCGCTTCGGCGACGAAGTGATCGACCCGATGAAAGACGCGTGATTCAGGGAAGGCCGCCCGCTCCATTCGCGAGAGTGACCTTCAGTTTCATCCAGTGATCATTCGTCGGGAAGTCTTCTGTCTCAGGGCTTCCAGTCTTCGCCGCGGCGTTTCCACGGATTGTCGTCGGGCGTGGAGGGCACGGCGACGCGGGCATCGCAGGCGGTCATGACCTGATCGCCTACAGCCACCTCGACCGAGACGTCCGCCCAGGCACAACCGGTCGCGTCGGTCTCGATATTCTCGACCTTGCCGCGAAAGACCATACGGTCGCCCGCGAACACAGAGCCCTTCATGCGGAATTTCATACGACCCGGGCGGCCAAGCGGTCCAGTCCAGTCGGTGATGTAGCGCTCGAACCAGAGCGCGAGGTTCGGCGTATTCATGAAGATGTCCTTCACACCACTGCGGTTGATCGCAAAATCGCGATCGTGGTGCATTGGACGGAAATCGCGAGTGGCCAGAGCCCCCGCGACCACGGTCGTCGCAGTTACATCGTATGCGAGCTCCGGCAGAGCGTCGCCCTTGGTCACCTGATCGATCGTCCTATGGCCTGTCACTGGCATCAGTTTTCCCTCCGATAGCCGAAGCCCGTGATGTTCTCCTGCACCAGGAGTTCTTGGTCCTGATTCACGTACACGACCTCGATCGACCAGAACCGGCCCCGCCCGAGCCGAGTCGTCTTCCAGTCGCTCAACGAACGCAAGACCTGCCAGTTGCGCACGCGGTCTCCGATGCGCACCGGCGCGTGGAAGACGAGTTCATCCGCCGACATGATCGCCTCGGGGAGGTTCAGCGCTTCCTTGAGATCGAAGTGTACCTTCAGCGCAAGGCCTTCTTCGTTGCGCTCGGGTGTCCAGAGCAACGGTCGACACCAGACCGAGATCATGGTCGGGGGTGCGATCCAACCATCGGTGATGTCCTTGGCCTGCTTCTCGTCCCAGAAGAGCGGGTTGCCGTACTCGGCCGAGACGCAACTGGTCTGGATGAAACCGCGTTCGACTTCGACCTCGGCTTCTTCCACGTAGCGTTTCTGGCCGATCCAGGCCTCGACCTCGGCGGGAATCTCTTCGGACATCGGGCTCTCCTCTACTCGACTGCGCCGTCTGCGCGCAGTGACTCGATTTCTTCGCGACTCAGGCCGACTTCCGCCAGAAGGGCGTCAGCATCGCTGCTTTCCGGATCGCGCACGCGATGCCTGGGCAACGCGCGTTGCGTGCCCGCTAGCATCGGTGCCATCTGCTCGAATACACCGTGCTCGGAGTGTTCGGCCTGCATGAACAATCCGCGTTCGCGCAGATGGGTATCCCGCGTGACTTCGGGAATCGTGTACACCGGTGCGACACAGGTATCGGCTGGCGCGAGTTCGGCGACCCACTCGTCGCGATCGCGCTGGGCAAACGCGGCTCGAAACGCTGCGCGGATCTCATCCTGTAGCTCGTCGTTCATCTGCTGATCGGCGTAACGTTCCAGAGACAGTGCCTTGCACAGATTGCGATAGAAGTGGGGCTCGATCGCACCAACCGAAAGCCACCGACCATCCCGGGCTTCGTACAGATCGTAGAACGCATAACGACCCGTGAGCAGCACCTGTCGCGGCGCCGCTTCTTCACCGGTCGCCAGGAACTGATCGACCGAAAGCGACATCAGCGAGAGCACGCCATCGGTCGCGGCGACATCCAGATAGTCGCCCTGCCCGTCAATGCCCCGGCGCACGAGCGCAGCCAGTATCGCGATCACTGCGTGCATGCCACCACCGGCACTATCGGCAACGGTCGCTCCGGGAATCGGCGGACCGCCATCGCTACGCGGCTCGGTACACGCCAGGTATCCGGACATGGCCAGATAATTGATGTCGTGTCCCGCCCACGTCGATGCCGGGCCTTCCTGCCCGTAACCGGTGGTCGAGCAGTAAACGATTCCGGGATTGAGCGCGCGCACGCTTTCGTAGTCGATGCCCAGGCGCTTCACGACCCCCGGCCGGTAACTCTCGACGACCACGTCGGCTTTCTCGGCCAGACGCAGAAAAGCACTCTTGCCGCCGGGGCTCTTGAGGTCGAGCGACATGCGTTGCAGACCGCGGCCCGCACCGTAGCTGTGAAACGGAGGCCGAACCTGCACGGAGCCTTTGCGCGCCGTCGGCCCGAGCTTGATGACTCGCGCCCCGTAGTCGGCCAGCAACCGGGTCGCTCGCGATGCAGGCCCCACACTCGAAAGATCGAGCACTGTGATGCCTTCGAGTTTCGGGGTGGTGGGCACGGCCGGCCAATAGTATACGATACGTAGCGTATAGTAAATCGACCCCATATTCATCAATTATTTCAAATACTTATAGAGCCAGCCGAGTCCGTCGCTCGATGAAATGCCCCGGCCTCCTGACAGATCTCGGGCGCTTCGCGGGCTGTATTCTCGGAGCCTGTCGAGCGCCACGTATAGTACGCATCGCAATCTGGCCCGATACCCGGAGTCGACTCATGCGCGCGGAAAAACACCCCAGGCCGAACAACGCCACCTCTGGCAAACCGCTCGACGGTGTTCGAATCCTCGCCGCAGAACAAATGCAGGCATTGCCGTACGCCACACAACTCATGTCGTATCTCGGTGCGGAAGTGGTCAAGGTCGAACACCCAGTCACGGGCGAGTCTGGTCGCGGAGCGATGCCATCGTTGGTCGACGACGATGGGCGCAAGGTGGGCGCGACCTACCTGCGCAACAACCTCAACAAGAGCAGCATCGGGATCGATCTAAAGCGTCCGGAAGGTCAGGCGCTGTTCAAGCGTCTGGTCCCGCACTTCGATGTCGTCGCCGAAAACTTCACGCCGGGCAGCATGGAACGCCTGGGTCTGGGGTACGACGAGATCCAGAAAATCGACCCGCGTGTGATCTACCTGTCGATCTCCGGTTTCGGACACCTGACACCTTCGCCGTATCGCACCTGGCCCGCATATGCTCCGGTCGCGGAGGCCATGGCCGGTCTTTACGAACCCAAACGAGTGGAAGGCGAACCCCCGCAGGTCGTGGTGGCGGGTGCGCTGGGCGACAACGCCAGCGCCTTGTTCGGTGTGATCGGACTTCTGTCAGCCCTGCGGCATCGCGAAGTCACGGGTCTCGGCCAGCACGTCGACATTTCGATGTTCGATTCGATGATCGCCATGTGCGATATGGTCCCGCAACTCTGGTCGATGGGCGCACCGGCGGGCTGGGCCACCTCGGGATCGATCGGAATCGTCGCGGGCTTCAAGGCGACGGATGGCTACTTCGTGATGTCGATCTTCCGCGAACACCACTTCGAGTACCTGTCTCAGCTGGTCGGCCATCCGGAGTGGTGTGGAGATCCTCGCTTCGAAACGCGGGAGGGCTGGGCGGAAAACACGGATTCAGTCATCCGACCTGCCGTGGAAACCTGGGCGGCAGACAAGACGCGACTCGAAGCCTGCCAGGAGTTATGCGAGCACGGCATCGCAGCCGGCCCCAGCAACCTCGCATCCGATCTCGTGAATGACGAACACGTGGCTCAACGCGATATGTTGATCGAGGTGCCGCGCAGCGACGCGGAAAAACCCATGCTGGTCGCAGGTAATCCGGTGAAGCTCTCGCGGGTCGAGGAAGGTCCGATCCGGCGGTTTCCCAGTCTCGGTCAGCACACCGCCGAGGTACTGCAGAACGTCCTGGGGATCGACGACGAAGCACTCCGAACGCTGAGCGAAGACGGCGTCGTATCGGCCGCTTCGGACTGAGCTTCGCAGCTACTCAGACTCAGGCGCAGAAGGCGGGTCGGCCTCGGGCTGCGTTGCGCCTTCAGGCGGCGGCTGGCTTGCGAGCTTGCCCTCATGCCAGACACCCGTGCGAGTACGGCCATCGGGTAGAGTCATCTTCCCCGGACCGTGTGGCACACCGCGCGCAAACTCTCCGTTGTAGGACTTGCCGTCGGGAGACAGCATCTGTCCGTTGCCGTGCGGTACTCCGTGTTGAAACATTCCCGCGTAGATGCGCCCATCCGGCCAGCGCATGCTTCCAGATCCTTCGAGCAGACCCAGGACGAATTCACCGTTTTGCATCATACCGTTGATGGCCAGTTTCCCGCGACCCATCATATCGTTGTTCTCGAAGGCTCCGCGGTACTCGCGACCATTGGGCCAGACCACGCGACCCTGACCGTGAAAACGATCTTGATCGAAGTCGCCTTCGTAGCGAGTTCCGTCCTCGAAGGCGTAGGTGCCCTTGCCCTGCATCTCGGCCCCGTTCTTCTCGCCGCTATAGAGTTCGAGGTCTTCGGGGGCGGGCAACACGTACCAGTGATCCCGAGCATTCGCATCGAGCGCTTCGAGCAGTCTCTGTGCTTCGTCGTGTTTCAACGCCACCGCAGAGCGGGCCCAGCGCGTACCCTTGGTGCGATTGGCTTCGAT